>JARLIT010000168.1 GCA_031291575.1 Ancalomicrobiaceae bacterium | reverse complement strand
GATCAGGAGAAGGATTTGCCGCAGGAGCACTTCGACGTGGCGTTGGGGTTGTCGAAGACGAAGCCGGAGGATTCCAGCCCGGTGACGAAGTCGACGGTCATGCCGGTGACATGGCTCTGGCTCTCGGCATCGACGTAGAGTTTCACCCCCGCCTGATCGATGACGATGTCGCCGTCCCGGCTGCGGCTCTCCAGACCCATCAGATACTTGAAACCGGCGCAGCCGCCGGTCTGCACCATGATGCGCAAGCCCTCGGCCGGCTCCTTGGAGCGCGACAGGGCGGTCTTGACGGCGGCGACAGCGCTATCGGTGAGCTGGATCATGACGGATCTCCTTGCCTGGAACGGTCGAAGACCATTGTGCAGGAGCCGTGCCAAGACGTAAGTTATTGAAAAAAACAGATAATATGGATGTCTCCGACATGTCGCGATCCCGACAATCGTCGCCTTGTCGACAGGATGGCGTGTCGGGGAGCGGCGGGTCTGGCGATGCGGTGATCAGCTACAGACCATACCGTGATCAAGCCTGTCATCCCCGACGAGATCGGCGCATGCCGATCGAGGGAAGGGGATCCAGACAGTCCGATCCGAAAGCGCGGCTTCTGGATCCCCTTCCCCTCGAACCCACCGGCTCTCGGCCGGGGGTGACAGCCTTTGCCAACGTGGGCGCTGCGGCCAGACTTGGACCCGCGGCTTTCGACGGGGGGCTGTCGGGACGGCAAACTGCAGCGTGGTAGCATGCAAGGCGGCTACTTCACGCCGCGTAAGTGATTGCCGCCCCGCCGACCAGCGTGCGCCGCCCATCGATGGTTCGCCGCGCGGTGGCGAGCCGGCTCATGCCGTCCTCCTCGCCGAAGCAGCTGACGAAGTCCGAACACACCGAGCACGACGGCGCGGTGCACAGCGAGAACCCTTCGGCCTCGCACAGCGTGCGATAAAAATACTTCTTCCAGCGCATGTTCCGCGTATTGCCGGCCGCGAGCCGGGGGAAATAGGTGGATAGCAGCCGGCTGAGTTCGGATCGGTTGGCAAGGCCGAGATCCTGCCACAGGTGGTCGTCGCGCATGGCGCGGCGTGCGACGATCGCTGCCAGGAAGCGCGTCGCCGGGCGGGCGTCGGCGCGGTGGTCGACGAGCAGATCCCTGACGAGGGCCTCCTCCTCGTCGACGAGCGGATCCGGGCCCGGTTCGCCGATGAGGCTCGCCGGCTGCACGAGCGGAAACGCCCGGACCATCAGCCGGGTCAACTCCTCGTCGGTGAGGCCGGTCGTCTCCCTGAGCGTCAGGCCGGTCGCGTCGCGCTCGGTCATGCCGACGGCGAGGGCTGAGGCGAACACGTGGATCTCGAAGGCGGCGGCCTCGTTCAGGGCCGGCCACCCCGCCGCCGAGAGCGTCGCATAGTGGCTGGCGAACCGATGGTCGCTGACGTCGGACATCGCATGATCCCTCTGGCCGGAATTGTCGGAGCCGCGACATGGCCGACGACGCCGGGGCGTCGATGGCTCAATCGCGGCGTCCGCTCCGCAAGGACCGTGCCGATCGGGAAGGTCTAGGGGAAACTCCGGATGGGGCCGCTAGGCGTCCCCTCAATCGACGTCCGGCTCGAGCCTGACGGCGACGTCGCACGGCCGCGCCGTGTAGGGCCAGGAGGTGACGATCAAGCCCGCCCCGGCGTCGGCATAGGCGCCGACATTCTCCGGTGAGATGCCGCCGGCGGCGCTGATCAGCGGGCGGTGGCGGAGGGCATCGACGAGACCGGCATCGCGCGCCCAGGCAACGAGGGAGGCGACAGCCTCCGGCGACCATTTCTCCAGTTGGATGACGTCGAAGCCGGCCAGGATCGCCTCCTCGGCCTCCTCGCGCCCAGACACCTCGATGCCGAGCGCCTTCTCCGGTTGGTTTGTCCTGAGCTGCCCGGCCAGATCGGCGAGCGATCGCCCGGACAGGAAGGCACGATGCTCGGCGAACACCAGGATCGTGTCGCTCAGCCCCGAGCGGTGCAGGATGCCGCCGCCGGCCTTGACCGCCAGTTGCGACAGGGCGCGCGCGCCGGGCACCGTCTTGCGCGTCGTCGCAATCCTGAGCCCGGGGCGGACGGCGGCGGCTGCCTCGACCAGATCGCGCGTCGCAGTGGCAATGCCGGAGAGGATCTCGATCGCCGTCTGCGTCACCTTCCAACCGCGGTGCAGCAGCCCCGCCGGTCCACGTGCGGTCATGAGCGGCGTTCCGGCCGCCACGTCGTCGCCGTCGTCGGCGAACCGCTCCACTTGAGCGCCGGCCAGGATGCGGGCCGCGAGCCCGGTTCCGGCCACGACCATCCGCCCGCGGGCGGCAAACTGCATCACGGCCGGCATCGCGCCGATGCCGAGCGCCTCCGTCGTGACGTCGGCGCCGGGGACATCCTCGGCGATGAGCCGCTCGATGTCGGAAAGCGTGATCATGGCACACCGATGATGACGTCGGAGGCCTTGATGATGGCGCAAGCCTCGCCGCCGACGGCGAGGCCGAGATCGAGCGCCGCCTCGTTGGTGATCGACGAGGTGATGAACAGCCCGCCCTCGACTTCGATCTTGACGTGCGTCGTGGTGGCGCCGGTGGTGATCGCCACCACCTTGCCCTGCAGAATATTGCGGGCGGACAGTTTCATGCTTCGGCTCCTTCTACCGCGTCCGGCGCGGTTGACCGCTCGCGCCCCGGTCGCACCGAGACGACGGCAACGTCCCACGGTCCTGGCCATCTCGCCCATCCGTATGACTACAGATAGTGTCTGGCCCGAGGATTGCTCCTTGGACAACGTCTGCTAGATCGTGGCAGGGTTTGTCGGCTTTCCGACACCGGTGTCGAGGAGATGGTGAATGAGCGCCGAAGGACCATACGGCAATGGCGGAGCCGCGGCCGACATGCTCAACGCATTCGAGATCGCCGCTCTCGTCTACGACGACGGTGTCAGCGTCGACGACCTCCTCGGCTATTTTGCCGGCGAACTCAAGGATAGCGGCTGCCGCATCGGCGGCGTCGTGCAGCTGCCGCCAGAGGACCATTCCAAGAAATCCGACAAGCTGCGTGTCTACGACCTGATGAGTGGCGACACCTTCCCGGTCAAGCAACAGCTCGGACCTGGTTCGGATGCCTGCAGCCTCGACACGCGCGCTCTCGCCGAAGCTTCGATGCGCATCCGTCGCGCCGTCGACCTCGGCGTCGATCTGGTGTTCATTTCGAAGTTCGGCAAGCAGGAGGCGGCCGGCAGTGGCTTCCGCGACGAATTTGCCTATGCCGTCGCCGCGGGGGTTCCCGTCATCACCTCGGTCAGGCGCCAGTTGGTGCCGGAGTGGCTGACGTTCACCGGCGGCATCGGTACGCTTCTGGCTTGCCGGTTGAAGGTCGTGCGCGAGTGGTGGACGGAGACGGAGGGCCGCCGAAAAAAACTGCAGGCGGCGCGTGAGGCCGAAGCGGCCCTTGCTCGCCGCCGTCTTGCGTCGGCTGCTCCCTCGCCCGTCGCCGACAACGTCGTGCGCTTGAGCGACTATATCGGCTGAGGCGGATTTCGCGCCCCTTTCCGGGAGACGGCCGGCAACGCGGCGCGAGCCGGTCCGGCTCGGGTGAGGCGG
>JARLIT010000167.1 GCA_031291575.1 Ancalomicrobiaceae bacterium | reverse complement strand
GGCGAATACAGAAGTCCGCCCTTGGTCCACAGCTGGTTGTAGCCACGCTCGAAGCCGACCTTGGTCTTCGGCCCGATGCTGCGCTCGAAGATCTCGCCGTAATTGCCGACGGCCTTGATGATGTTGTAGGCGAACTTCGGATCGAGGCCGATCGCCTCGCCGAGCGAGGTATCGACACCGAGGAAGCGCTTCACCGCCGGGTCCTCGCTCTTGAGGAAGTCGTCGACATTTCCTTGAGTGATGCCGAACTCTTCCGCCTGGATGGTGGCATAGACCGTCCAGTTGACGATCTCGAGCCAGCGGTCGTCGCCGGCCTTCACCGCCGGAACCAGCGGCTCCTTCGACAGACGCTCGGGCAGCAGCACGTAGTCGTCGGGCTTGGCCAGCTGGGTTCGGGTGATCGCCAGATCGGAGGAATCCTGCGTCAGCGCGTCGACGCGACCGGATTCGAGCGCAGCGCGAAATTCCTTGGAATCCTCGATGACGACCGGCTTGAACGTCTTCTTCGTCTTGCGGAAGAAGTCGGCGATGTTCAACTCGCCGGTGGTGCCGGACTGTACGCCGATGGTGGCGCCGTCGAGATCGACGCCCTTGGTGACGCCAAGCGACTTCTTCACCAGGATGCCCTGGCCGTCATAGAAGATGACCGGGCCGAAGTGGAAGCCAAGCTTGAAGGCCCGATTGATGGTCTGGGTCACGCCCGACAGCAGAATGTCGAATTCGCCGGCCTGAAGAGCCGGCAGGCGCTGCTGCGGCGAGGACGAGGTGAATTCCACCTTGTTCGGATCGTTGAACACTGTGACCGCCAAAGCGCGGCCGAAATCGACGAAGAAGCCCTGCCACTTGCCGGTAGAATCGGGGGTGAAGAAGCCAGGCTGGTCGCCGACACCGACCTTGATCACGCCGCGCGCCTGGATGGCATCGAGCGTCGGTCCGGCGACGGCGTCGGGAGTGGCGATGGCGGCAAGACTCAAAGCGGCGATGGCGGCGCCGGCCAAGCCCTTGGCTGAAAACAGGGAAGACATGATAGCCCTTTCGATTGACGGGTTCGGTCGGGCCCGGCGCCGTGGGTCAACGGGAGGGAGGGCGGCGCGACCTGACGTTGACCAGTTGATCAAAACGGCGGCGGCTGCGCAAAATATAGTCTATTAACTTGGTAGAAGATGATGGAAAAAAATGCCCGCGATCGACGCTGGTTTGGTGCGGATGAGCGAACACCACCGGAACAGACCGAAAGCCGCTTGCAGCGCCGCGCCGAAACGCACACTCGGCGACGTCAGATGACGTAGTCGGGCTCGTCGAGCGTCTGGTCCATGGTGACCCCCGGCAGCCCGGTGTGGCCACGCCCGACCGGTTTCGCCGGCACGCCGACGACCGAGGTGAACGGCCGCACGGGTGCGACCACGACGCTGCCGGCACCGACCTTGGCGCCGGTACCGATTTCGATGTTGCCGAGGATCTTTGCGCCGGCTCCGATCAGCACGCCGCGGCGGATCTTGGGATGGCGGTCGCCGGACTGCTTGCCGGTACCCCCGAGCGTGACGTTCTGCAGGATGGACACGTCGTCTTCGACCACCGCCGTCTCGCCGATAACCAGGCCCGAGCCGTGATCCAGCATGATGCCCTTGCCCATCCGTGCGGCTGGGTGGATGTCGACGCCCAGCACCTCCGAGATCCGGCTCTGCAGGTGGCGGGCGAGATGCAGCCGCTCGTGCCGCCATAGCCAATGGCCGATGCGCTGGCCCTGCAGCGCCAAAAACCCCTTGAAATACAGGAACGGCGTCAGGATTTCGGAATTGGACGGGTCGCGCTCCTTCACCGCCCGCAAGTCGGCGGCGGCGGCGACGAGAATTCCGGGCTCGTTGTGCAGCGCCTGGGCGACGACCGCCTGCAGTTCGTCGATATCGATGTCATGATTGGCGAGCTTCTGCGCCAGCCGGTGGCCGAGCGCCTGGGCGAAGCTGCCGTGGTAGAGAATGGCCGAATTCATGGCGCGGGCAAGCGCCGGATCATTGGCCGAAGCGCTGACTGCCTCGCCGCAGAGCACTTCCCACAGCGCTGCGATCTCGGACGACGCCGAGAGATCAGGCGACAGCTGATGCAGGTTGGCTGCGTGAAGCGGCATGGACACCTCGGAACCGGCAAAGTGCAGCGAGTTTGGCACGGAAGCCTATTGTGTAAACCAATGGGCACAATCCTTCCGGCCTGGAAAAGAAATCCTTTTCCGAATTTCACAACCAATGAACAAACCCATACCCTTTGGCTAATTCGGCGGGTTTTGCGACGACGCGCGCGACGAGCCTGGTCGCCCTGATAGCCCACTCTACGACAGTCCTTGCGACCCGCTGTCGCCGCCATCGCCGTCCCGGCGCGCTCAAACCCAGTCGGGACGCGACGGTTCGGCGTGCGCCTCAGATGGTCCAGTCGGGTTCGACCAGTTCTTCATGCAGCAGATGCTTCAGGATCTCGGCCTCGAGGCGGGCGAGATCGGCCGACCGGCGGCACGCGGTCTCCAGCGCAAGCTCGACGACTGCGGCCAACGCGGCGCACTTGCTGCTACGACATGCAGCAAGCAGCCGGCCCCACTCCCGCCGAACCGACGGCTTCGCGGCCGGTATTTCGGCTTGCGGATGCTCGGAACCTTCTCGACCAGGTTCGTCAGCCAGGGTAGGGACAGTTCCACGCGCGCAAACTCGTACGCGGTCGACCAAACAGGGGTTTCCTCCGATGTCGGCTCTCTTCGATCATCACCAGCGGGAAGATAGTGAGCCGGTTTGCGCGGATAGCGCCCAGTGTTAGTCACTGCCTTCAGGAAGTCGAACACCATGTGCATTGCATGTCGGCGATGTTGGCCATCAACGACCCAAAGCACGTGTTCGTCGGAGAGGAAGACTGTGATCGAACTACCATTTCGAACGTAACGTAAACTGAACCGCGCCAAATTGGCAGTTGCGGATGTTTGCCGTAATCGGCTGGATTGAGATGTACGGCTGGCTGAGGTCATTCAGACCGCGGTCTTCAGCATCGTCGAGGGGGATGTACGCGAAGGACTTACTACCGAAGCAGGTGAGGCGCCCGAGGCTTGCATCGGCCTATTCTCGTTGGAGCACCCCGTCGTGCCGTTCCTGGAGAACAACGGCCTTGAACTAGGGGGCGGTGACCGGGTGAGAATTCCGAACGTTGCGGTGCCCGACCGAGATGACGGCGGAATTTTCGAGCTTGACCCTGGATCCGCCGAGCGTCTTGCCGACGTGGTGAAGGCCACCATAAACACGCATCATGGTGTCGCTCTGCCCTCGTGGATTCGCTTCATCGGCGGTTTGGCGCTTGAGCGTGTGAACGAGTTAGCAGACCTTTGCCGCGCCGATTTCGACAGACTGGTCGGAACGCTGAACCCATTTGAGGCCCGCCATATAGGGGGGCTCCGTTGGGCTGACGTGGCAGGAAGGATCGCGCTCAG
>JARLIT010000166.1 GCA_031291575.1 Ancalomicrobiaceae bacterium | reverse complement strand
TCGGTCTCGACCACCTCATCGGTCTCGACAACGTCGGTCTCCGCCACGACTTCGACTTCGTCGGTTTCGGTGATCGTCTCGTCGGCCTCGGTCTCGACCACCTCATCGGTCTCGACAACGTCCGTCTCAGTCATGGCTTCGAGTTCGTCGATCTCGGCTGATTCCGCTTCCGCGGGTCCGTCGGACACGGATTCTTGCAGGAACTGCGCGTGCGCTTCGGCGTGGGCGATGGCCTCCGCCTCACGCGCTGCCATTTCTGCCTCGTATTCGTCGACTTCAGGAGAGGCTTCGGCGGCGTCGGAGGAGTCTAGCTCCGCTTCGCTCTCCGCCTCGACCTCATCCGTTCCGTCGTCCGGTTCGCCGTCAGTGTCTTCGGCGTCGACCGGCTCCTCGCTGCCGTCTTCGACGTCACCGCCTTCGTCGGAGATCTCCGCGACGTCATCGGCTTCGCCGGTATCGGCGTCGGACTCCTCGTCCTCGCCGTCCGACGCATCGTCACCGACATCCCCTTCGTCCGCAGCGTCTTCGCCAGCGTCGTCCTCTACGTCGGCGTCGGCATCGCTGCTCTCCTCCGAGTCGTCGGCGTCATCCTCGCCTTCGTCGGACTCGCCGCCCTCGTCGTCGTCTCCGTCGTCGGACTCGTCGCCGTCGTCATCGTCAGCGTCCGAATCCTCATCGGCATCGTCACCTTCGTCGGACCCGTCGCTGTCGTCTTCCCCGTCGTCTTCCTCGTCGTCGTCAGCGTCCGAGTCCTCGTCCGCGTCGCCACCTTCGTCAGACTCGTCGCTGTCCTCCTCGTCGTCTTCCTCGTCGTCGTCAGCGTCCGAGTCCTCGTCCGCATCATCGCCTTCGTCGGATTCGTCGCCATCCTCCACGTCGTCGGCGTCATCCTCGCCTTCCGAATCCTCGTCCTCGTCGTCGCCTTCTTCGGACTCCTCCTCGTCGTCGACATCATCGTCAGCGTCCGAGTCCTCTTCTTCGTCTTCTTCCGAGTCCTCGGCCTCTTCGTCCGATTCCTCCTCGTCGTCGGATTCGACTTCCGCGTCCGTGGACTCGGTCACCTCCTCGAGGTCGACCTCGTCCACCACATCGATTTCCTCGTCGATTTCGACCAGAACGGTTTCCGATTCCCGGGTTTCCACGTCATGCACCGATGACCTGCCGACGGAAGCTGCGAGACCGGCGATCCCCGCCGCCACGAGCGCAGCGGCGGACACCGCCGCGACAGTGCCGAGGCCCCCCGCTTCAGCGCCGCCAACCGTATGGCCGCCGTCAGCTGTACGGCCAAATTCGACCTCAACCGTCTCGCTGGTCGTCGACACGGAGCCCGCATGATCCGGCTCGACGTCCTCGACCGCCGTCACGATCGTCTCGGCGACCACGACGTCGACATCGCCGCTATCGATCTTCCGCTTCTTCTTTTTCTTCTTTTTCTTGCCTGCCTTCTCGGCAGTCTCGGCTGCTGTGGCGAAGCTCGGGCCGAAGCCGGCCGACGTCACGATACGGTTGATTTCCGCGCTATCCGTCAACGCGGCCAGCGGGTCTCCGGAAGCCTCTCCATAAGCAATTCGAATTTCTGCAATCGACCGCTCAAGTGCGATCAAAGATTGAAACAGGGGCGACTTCTTCAGTTCCTCCCGTATATCGTATCGCAGCGCTTCAAGCGTCGCCAATATCTTATCGTGCATTTGGTGGCTCCCTAACCAAATCTATACGCGCGAGCACTATTCATCACGAAGTTCAAGCACAATGTGGAGATGAATAAACGCCCCCCGCGGCAGAATGCTGGCCAGTGTAGCAGGCGTCAAGGTGGCGTGATCGCGTGTCGGAATCGGGTTCGCAACTGCGGTTAACAGCGACGGGGCGCAACAGTCCGGCGACAATTCCGAAACGATTTGGGGAGCGATACTCCACACGTCGGCGGCAGGTGCTCCCAGAGCCTGATTGCCGAGCTCACGCCCAACGCGACGAGGTGAACATCCGGGGCCGAGAGCGGCGCCAGCATCGGCGCCCGGCAGGTTCCGGCGCACCAGCCCGCTTCGCGCGCGCCACAGGCGACGTTGTCGCACCAGGCAGCCCCGCCAAAGGCGGATAGCGGCGGCGTCCAGTGGCAGCGGTTGAGCAGACCTGCTTTGCCGGCGTCAACTGCCAGACGGCGGCGCCTCGCGCGATGATGGCGCGTGGCAGTGACCAGCCGCCAACCCAGCCGGCAAAACCATCGCCATACATGGTGGTCTCGCTCGATGCCTGGTTCATGCCTCCTCGCGGCTGCCAAGACGCTCGACGCGCCCGCCGACGTCTGAGCGCAACAAACACATGATTATATTTGTATATTTGCCAAAAGCCTCGGCCGCGCGTCCGTCTTCCTCTCGGTTCTGCGCCTGTACACAGAACTACGCACGTATTTGTCGAGTCCGCGGTGGGATGTCAGCGCCGAATGCCGACCCGTTTCCGGCAAACGCGTGGATTTTGCGCAAAATCCCAACAGATCCAATGAGCGTCCGATCGTCCCGCCCGTTTGTCGAGGAAATCTAGCCCGCCAACCGGGCGGTGTCGGCCTCGGTCGTCCTGGATGGCCAATAGCATTTTATAATTCATATAGTTATGCAGATAGCCGCGACGCCTGCAACCGCCGGCCGGCCGGCCCTTCCCGCCCGAATCCGCCTTCGGCATCGCGCCCCGGGCACGTTCTGGCCATATCGTCGCACCCGCGCCGGCCCGAGCTCACCCCCTCTTGCGGATTAAATCATCATGAATTAAAAAAGATGCCGACGCACAACGGAGAGGGACCTTCCCATCTCCACCCGGCCGGCACGCTAAGGGCGATCCGGCCGACAGATAGATGCGTCGAGAGGGAGAGCGCTCGTGGCCGACACCGTGTCGGCGGCACACGCATCGATTGGTCCCGGCCAGGGGTCCAATTCGGGACTGGTGCGCCGCTTCAATGACCGGGTCATCCTGATGGAACTGCGCCGCAAGGAGCAGGCTTCCAAGGCCGAATTGGCTCGTCTCGCCTCGCTTACCACAAATGCAGCCGGAGTGATCGTGCAGGCGCTCGAACGGGCCGGCATGGTGCGTTCGCTCGGCAAGAAGCGGTCCGGCGGCCGCGGCCAGCCGGCAACCATGCTGGCACTCGACCCGGAAGGCGCCTACGCCATCGGCGTCCGGATCGACCGCGTCGCGCTCGAGACCGTGCTGGTGGATTTTGCCGGCAAACCACGCGCCCGTCGCCTGCACACGCTCGACTTGCCGTCTCCCGAACGCACCATCGAAATCCTGGCGAGCGACATCGCCCATGTTGCCGATGTCGTTCCGGCCGACCGGCGCGACCGCCTCGTCGGCATCGGCGTCGCCGCGCCCTACGATCTCGGCGCCTGGCTGGATAAACTGTCGCTCTCCTCCGAGACCTACGGGTGCTGGGATGGTTTCGACATCGCGGGCGCCATCCGCTCGGTTTCCGGCCTCGACGTCGTCGCCGAGAACGACGGCACCGCCGCCACCGTCGCCGAACTCTTCTATGGCCACGGCCGCTCGCACAACGACTTCCTCTATGTCTTCGTCTCCGCGGCTATCGGCGGTGGCGTGGTGGTGGACGGGCGCTATTTGCGCGGCCCGCGCGGCAACGCCGGCGACATCGGCATGATGCCCGTCGCCAGCTCCCGCCTCAGATCGGCGCCGCCGATGAGCCATACGTGGGACCTCCTGCTGTCCCGCGCGTCCGTCAATTCGCTCATTCGGCACCTGCGCTGGCGCGGTGTCGCGGTGCAGGGACTGGCGGACCTTGGCGCCGCCGCCGCGTCCGCCCCTGAAGCGCTTGACGAATGGCTCGACGATGCGGTCGAGGCCCTGACCGGCGCTGTATTGGCCGCCGCGGCGCTCCTCGATCTGCCCGCCGTGGTCATCGACGGCGACCTGCCCGTCGCTATTCTCGAACGGCTCGCCGGACGCCTGGCCGGCCGAATGGGCGACGAGGCGCCGGAAGTTCGGCCGCCGCCGACGGTGCTGCTCGGCCATTTCGGCGAGGATGCGGCCGCGGTCGGCGCCGCCACCCTGCCCTTCCACCTGAATTTCTCGCCGGACGCCGACATCTTGACCGGGCAGCACGTGAGCGTGCGCAAGGAGCGGGCTCGTCCCGCCGGCGAAACCCACTCGGACGTACGCTAGGAGGCGCGGCATGGTATCGACGGTTCACTCCGCCCCCATCCTCGAAATGCGCGATATCCGCAAGACATTCTTTTCGGTCAAAGCGTTGACCGGTGTCGAACTGACCGCATGGTCGGGCGAGATCCACGCATTGATGGGCGAGAACGGCGCCGGAAAATCGACGCTGATGAAAATCCTGTCGGGCGCTTATCGGGCCGATCCCGGCGGCGAGATCCGCATCGCTGGCAAGCCGGTGACGATCGACGATCCGCTTTCCGCCAAGCGCCTCGGCATTGCCGTGATCTATCAGGAACTGTCGCTGTCGCCCAACCTGACGGTCGCCGAGAACATCCATCTCGGCCGCGAACTGTCGAAGAGCGGCTTCATCGATCGCGCCACGATGGAGCGCGATTCCTCGCCCGTCCTGGAACGGCTCGGTGCCGACTTCGGGCCGAAGACGCTCGTCTCCGACCTGTCGATCGCCGAACGCCAGCTCGTCGAGATCGCCCGCGCCGTGCATGCCAACGCCCGCATCCTGGTGATGGACGAGCCGACGACGGCACTGTCGTCGCGCGAAACCGACCGGCTGTTCTCGCTCGTCCGCCAGTTGAAGGCGGAGGGCATGGCGATCATCTACATCAGCCACCGCATGAACGAGGTCTACGAACTGGCCGATCGCGTCTCAGTGCTGCGCGACGGCGGCTACGTCGGGACGCTTACCCGCGACGAGCTCTCCGCCGAGCGGCTGGTCAAGATGATGGTCGGCCGCGACATTTCCGGCTTCTACAAGAAAGCCCAGGGCGAGCATCACAAGACCGGTGCGCTGATGCTGGAGGTCAAGGATTTCTCCGACGGCCGCCGGGTGAAGAATGTGTCGCTCACTGTCCGTGCCGGCGAAGTCGTCGCACTCGCCGGGCTGGTTGGCTCGGGGCGCACCGAACTCGCTCGTCTCGTGTTTGGCGCGGACAAGCGCCTGACCGGCGAACTCTGGCTCGAGGGCCAGCGGGTGGAGCTGCACAGCCCGCAAGCGGCGCTGTCGACTGGCGTCGCCTACCTGACCGAGGACCGCAAGGCGCAGGGCCTGTTCCTCGACATGAGCGTGCATGACAACATCAATCTCGCCGTCTTCGGTCGCGATGCCAGCAGGGGTGGCGTACTCGATCTCGCCTCCGCCGCCCGCCGGGCGACGGCAGCGATCGACGTCCTGAAGATCCGGGTCGCCGGCCCGCACGTCGAGGTGGGCACGCTGTCGGGCGGCAACCAGCAGAAGGTTCTGCTGTCACGCCTTCTCGAAACAGCGCCGCGTGTCCTTCTCCTCGACGAACCCACGCGCGGTGTCGACATCGGCGCCAAGTCCGAGATTTACCGCCTGATCGACGAGCTTGCCGCCCGGGGCGTCGCCATCCTGGTGATTTCGTCGGAACTGCCGGAGGTGGTCGGCATCTCCGACCGCGTCGTGGTGATGCGCGACGGCATTGTCGCCGGCGAGCTCGACGGCTCGGCCCAGCAGCCGATCACCCAGGAATCGATCATGGAACTCGCCACCGGCGCCAGAATTACCACTGCCGCCTGACGGTCATCGCGGCCCGCCCTTGGCGTCACGCTTCATACTGCGGGCAACGCCTAAGCTCTTTTGGAGTAGCCGATATGATCCAGAAAGCCGAAACCTCGCCGGCCACCAGTCCTCAGAAAGGGCCGGGCAGTCGCGTCAGGTTCCAGTCCATCGTCAGAACGGTCGGCATGGCACCGATCCTGATTCTGCTATGCCTGCTATTCGAGGTACTGTCGATCGTCAACGCAGCGGGCAGCTGGGGCGAGGCGATCAACCAGGTGATGAATGGCCACTTCTGGGACGTTGTCATCTCCGGCCGCTTCGCCTCCGGGCAAAATCTGTCGATCGTCGCCCAGCAAGCGGCCGTCAACATGGTGCTGGCCGCCGGCATGACGTTCGTCATTCTGACGGGCGGCATCGACCTGTCCGTCGGCTCGATCCTGGCCGCCTCAGCGATGGTGGCGCTGATCGTCTCCAACGTCGCCGACCTCTGGTGGCTGGCCATACCGACGGCCGTCATTTTCGGTCTGGTGTTCGGAATGGCTAACGGCGCGCTCGTTGCCTACCTGAGATTGCCGCCATTCATCGTCACCCTTGGCGCCCTGACTGCCGTGCGCGGCGTCGCCCGACTGATCGGTGACGACAAGACGGTGTTCAATGCGGACCTGCAGTTCGCCATCATCGGCAATGGCGCCGTGTACGGCGTGCCATGGCTGGTGATCATCGCCTTCGCGGTGATTCTCGCCTCCTGGTTCGTGCTGCGCCGTACCGTGCTCGGTGTCCACATCTACGCCGTCGGCGGCAATGAGGATGCAGCGCGGCTGTCCGGCATCAAGGTGCCCCTCGTCCTGTTGTTCGTCTATGGCGCTTCCGGCGCTCTGGCCGGTCTCGGCGCCGTGATGCAGGCGGCCCGGCTCTATGCCGCCAACGGCTTGCAGCTCGGCCAGTCCTACGAACTCGACGCCATCGCCGCCGTCATCCTGGGCGGCACGTCCTTCGTCGGCGGCATCGGCTCGATCTGGGGAACGCTGATCGGCGCGCTGATCATCGCGGTTCTGTCGAACGGCCTCGTCCTGATCGGCATTTCCGACATCTGGCAATTCATCATCAAGGGCCTCGTCATTATCGGCGCCGTCGCCCTCGACCGTTACCGTCTGTCGAGCTCGGCTCGGACCTGACCTGCCGATCGGCCGACTTTCCTCCGGCCGCAAGGCTGGGGACGTCCCGGAATTGCGACGGGCACCGCCCGTCGCCCGTTAAACCGGCCGACCTCGGGAGGGGCGCCGGGATAGGACCGGCCGTGGGCGGGAGGCTCCCGGCGGTTTCATGAGGATCGGACGAAGCGCGGTCAGACGTCCGACCGAACAATCGATTGACCGTTGGAGGAAGACCACATGCTGAAGAAACTCCTTCTCGCCGGCATCGCCGCGGGTCTCATGGTCGGCACGGCCGGCGCCAAGGACCTCAACAAGATCGGCATTTCGCTCGGCTCGATGGGCAATCCGTTCTTCGTCGCTCTGGCCAAGGGCGCCGAGGCCAAGGCCAAGGAAATCAATCCGAAAGTCCAGGTGAACGCGCTCGGCTTCGAATATGACCTCGGCAAGCAGGTGACCCAGATCGACAACTTCATCGCCTCCGGCGTCGACATGATCATGTTGAACGCCGCGGACAAGAAGGCTCTCGCCCCGGCCGTGAAGAAGGCCCAGGCGGCCGGCATCGTCGTGGTGGCGGTGGACGTCGGCTCCGACGGCGTCGATGCGACCGTGATGACCGACAACGTCCAGGCCGGCTCGATCGCCTGCCAGTACATTGTCGACAAGCTCGGCGGCAAGGGCGACGTCATCATCGAGAACGGCCCGCAGGTGACCGCCGTCGTCGACCGCGTCGTCGGCTGCAAGCAGGTCTTCGCCAAGAACCCCGGCATCAAGGTCCTCTCCGACGACCAGGATGCCAAGGGCTCGCGTGAAGGCGGCCTGAACGTCATGCAGGCGCTGTTGACCCGTTTCGCCAAGGTTGATGCGGTGTTCGCCATCAACGATCCGCAGGCGATCGGCTCCGACCTCGCCGCCAAGCAGCTGAAGCGCACCGGCATCATCATCACCGCCGTCGACGGCGCCCCGGACATCGAAGTTGCGCTGAAGGGCGACACCCAGATCCAGGCATCCGCCAGCCAGGATCCCTACAAGATGGCGCAGATCGCCGTCACGGTCGGCTACGACGTCATGAACGGCAAGAAGCCCGAGAAGACCGAAATCCTGATGGATTCGAAGCTGGTCACCCGCGACAACGTCAAGGATTATGCTGGCTGGTCGTCGCATTGACGAAGACCTGATCGACCCGCCGCGACATCGATCCGGCGGATCGGTGAAAAAAGGAGTGGGTGGGGATGCCGGATATCCGGCATTCCCTGAATGACAACCCCTCATGACTGGCCTAGCGTTGGCCGGTGGCGGTTCGAGGCCGACCAACGCTGGGTGACGGGCGAGTCCGCCCGCAGATCTTGCAACGCCGGTCGAATGGGCGTCTCGGGCCGCCGACGGGACACAACGCATCACCTCAAGATGCCGCCCGTCGTTCTACTGTGCATGCTACCGAGAGGTTCCTTCCCCATGAAAAGTCTCGATCTGAAGCTCGCCCGCATCCGTGCCGGCCAAGCGACGCCTGCCGATTTCATCATCGCCGATGCCAAGGATGGCGAGATGGGGTTCGGCGTGACTTCCCCCGGGCCGGTCCGCGGCCAAGCGGGTCGCTTGAAGACGAAGGCGGATTACCTTGCTGCGATGCGCGAGACCACCCGTTCGGGCCTGATCGATATCCTGCTGACCTCGGCCTCGGCCGCCGAGACCTTTGCTGCCGAAGGCCTGTTCGACGGCTCGACCGTCACGCCGGCTGTCCGCCTCAACGACACCACCGACATCTGGAACATGCGCGGCGCGTCCTACACCAAGCAGGCCTCACGCCCGTTCCGCTCGGCCCGCATCGACCGCGTCAAGCCGTTCGCCGACCTCGGTCTCTATTCGGTGACGTTCTCCGACGACATCGAGCGCGATCTCGAATCGCTCAACGCCTATGCGGCCTTCCGCAATGAGGCTTCGGCCGGGGGCATGCGCCACTTCCTCGAAGTGTTCAACCCGGCACCGGGTCTTGCCTTGGGCCTGCCCGCCGGTGGCATGGGCGCCTTCGTCAATGATTGCATCGTGCGTTCGGTCGCCGGCATCACCTCGCCCGACCGGCCGCTGTTCCTGAAGATCGCTTACAACGGCGCCGAGGCGATGGAGGAACTCGCCGCCTTCGATCCCACCGGCCTCATCGTCGGCATTCTGGGTGGCACCCGCGGCACCACGCGCGACACGTTTGAGCTGATCGCCCAGGCCCACCGCCATGGCGCCCGCGTCGCCCTGTTCGGCCGCAAGATCAATTTCGCCGAAAGCCCGGTCGAACTGCTCAAGCTGATGCGCGCCGTGGTCGAAGGGGCCATCACGCCGCGCGAGGCTGTCCGCGCCTATCATGACCATCTCGTCGGCCATTCAATCGAACCCGATCGGACATTCGAGGCCGACGTGCTCGTCACCGATCCGCTGCTGCGCGACGAGGCCCTGCTATGACCACCAGCGAAGCCGGCGGCCGATCAGACGTGATCGCCGCCGGCAGGTCCGGCGTTATCTCCGCCGGTTCTTGGCTTGTCGACCACAATCTGGCGATCGACCACTGGCCTGAGGAAGAGACGCTCGCGGAAGTGCGCGACCATCGACCGGAAGGCGGCGGTCCGGGCTTCAACATGAGTGTCGATCTTGCCCGTCTGGGTCTGCCGGCGCCGATCTATGCCATGGGGGTCGTCGGCGAGGATGCCGACGGCCATTTCCTCGCCCGGACGGTCGAGGCTGCGGGCATCGACACTCGCCGGCTGATCTTCCGCGCCGGTGCCGAAACGTCTTCGACCTACGCCATGTCGTCGATGGACACGGGACGGCGCACCTTCTTTCATTCCCAGGCCGTGCATGGCCTGATGACGCCCGACGACTTCGTGTTCGACGATCTGCCGGCACGCTACTTTCATGTCGGCCTGCCCGGCCTGCACCGCACGCTCGATCTGCCGTGGGAGGGCGAGCCGAGCGGCTGGGTGGCGGTGCTGAAGGCCGCCGGCCGCGCTGGCCTAAAGCGCAATCTCGAACTGGCCGCGGTGGAAGAGACCCGGCTCAAGGCCATCGTCGGCCCCTGTCTGGCGCATCTCGATTTTCTAGTCGTCAACGATCGCGAGATCGGCGCGCTTGCCGGCATCCGCACCGTCGTCGACGGCCGGACGGATGTGGCGGCCTGCTGGCGTGCCCTCGACACTGTCCTCACGCTCGGCGCAATGGAGTTGGCCGTGGCGCATTTCCCGAGGGGGGCGCTCGCGGTCACGCGTGACGGCCGTCACGCCGCCAAGGGCTCCGTCGCCATACCGCCCCATGCCATCGTCGGCACCAACGGCGCTGGCGATGCCTTCGCCGCCGGCATCCTCTACTCGCTGCACGAGGGCCACAGCCTCGACCAAGCATTGGCGTTGGCGCATGCGTCCGCTGCGGCGAGCGTGCGCTCGATCACCACTGTCGGCTCGATCGAGCGAGCGGCCAACTGTCTGGCGCTCGCCGACAGCTGGGGCTGGCGCGAAGATCCCTGACGGCCATCGCGTGCCGTAGGAACCGGTTCGACCCCGGCAGTGCGCCAAGCAGCCGTTGCCGGGGCCGCCCTCGTTCGGTCGGATGGCGTGCGCCGATCAATGTCGGGATACCTCGAACGGAGCCACCTGAACCAGACCCGGAGCGTCGCTACGACGTCGCGCCGGGCCTTCGGCGTCTTGCCCTGATACCCGGCAGCCACAGCTGCCTCCGGATCGCGTCGGCGGCGATCACGCCGCCGATCCCACCCCGCACTGCACAAATGTGCAGCAGCCGCTCCGCCGATGCGGCTCTGCACGCTCGTCGCACGTTTGCAAGCCCACGCACACGCCAGTCGATTGCCGGTCGACCCGGCTCGCCCCCAGATTTCGAGACCCACAGTACCACCGCATGATTTAATTCCGCCTCCGTGCGTTAGATCGCGAGGGATCGCGCTCCCTCAGCGTCCGCGACCACAATTCACTCATCCCTGCAAACACGCTGCATCACTGATTTACGCAGTTTTACCTGTTCTCTCGTTCGCGTTTCTCCCCATAGCCGGAAAAATGGACCCTTCGAAATCGTTTTCGGCGTATTGCGCAATGCAGCATCGAATTGAGTTGCGTACATCATTTTTTTGCGCAATCAATCAGACATGCGCGAACTGCCCGAGGCTGGTATTGTCAAGCTCAAAGACGTTGCACGCGAGGCCGGGGTCTCGACTGCGACGGTCGATCGCGTGTTGCATGGTCGCCCGGGCGTGCGTGACGCGACCGTCCGGCGGGTGAAGGAAACCATCGCTCGACTGGGCTTTCAGCCGCATGCCGCCGCAGCCGAACTGGCGCGTGGCCGCCGACAGCGCTTCTGCTTCGTCATGCCGAAGACGCTTAACCTGTTCATGACCGACATCGTGGGCCAGCTCGCCACCATCCGCAGCCAGCTGGCGGCCCGACGTGCGCTCATCGACGTGATCGAAACCGATGTGTTCGATGCGGAGGCGCTGGCCAGTACGCTCGAGCAATACGGCACCCGCTACGACGGGATGGCGATCGTCGCCCTCGATCATCCGCGCGTGCGCGTCGCCATCGACGAACTGGTCGAAGCCGGTGTCGTCGTGGTAACGCTCGTTTCGGACGTTCCGACCTCACGCCGTGCCCATTACGTCGGTGTCGACAATATCGCCGCCGGGCGCACGGCCGGCACGCTGATTGGCCGCTTCCTCAGCAACCGCACCGGCAAGGTCGCCGTCATCGCCGGATCACTCCTCCTGCGCGATCACTCCGAGCGCCTGTTCGGCGTGCAGCAGGTGATCTCGTCCGAATATTCGGGGCTGACATTGCTCGCGCCGGTCGAAGGCCGCGACGATGACGCCCACAACGGCGCGCTCGTCAACCGTCTGCTCGCCGAATATCCGGATCTCGTCGCCATCTACAACATCGGCGCCGGCACCACCGGCATCGGCAATGCGCTGGTCGAAGCCGGCCGTGCGCGCGACGTCGTCTTCATCGGCCACGACGTCACGCCGCAGACACGGCGGTTTCTGATGGTCGGCGTGATGGATGCCGTCCTGTCACAGAATCCGGGCCATGAGGCTCGCTCGGCCGCCCGGGTTCTCCTCGCGCTCAGCCGGAACGAGCCGATCATCGCCGAACAGGAGCGAATAGACATCGACATCGTCATTCGCGACAATCTTCCTTAAGTACAACAAACTAAAGGGAAAACGCGCCATGTATCTCGGTCTCGACGTAGGCACGTCCAGCGTCAAGGCAGTCCTCCTCGACGGGAACGACCACATTATCGCGGTCGCCAGCGAGGGCCTGACAGTTTCGCGCCCCCATCCCAATTGGTCCGAACAGAATGCCGACGACTGGTGGACCGCCACCCTCGCCGCCGTTGACGAGCTGGCGAAGCTGCATCCGCAAGCTGTCGCGGAGATCGCCGGCATCGGCCTGTCGGGCCATATGCACGGGGCGACCCTCCTCGGCAAGGACGGAACGGTGTTGCGCCCGTGCATCCTGTGGAATGACGGCCGCTCCGGCGCCGAATGCCTTGAACTGGAAGCCAAATTCCCTGAGCTGCACCAGGTCACTGGCAATCTCGCCATGCCCGGCTTCACCGCCCCCAAGCTGATGTGGGTGAAGAAGCACGAGCCGGAGATCTTTGCCAAGGTCGCCATGGTGCTGCTGCCCAAGGCCTATGTCCGCTACAAGTTGACCGGCGAATATGCCGAGGACATGTCGGACGCGTCGGGCACGCTGTGGCTCGATCCGGCCAAGCGCGACTGGTCAGACGCGGCACTCGCCGCCACCGACCTGACACGCGCCCAGATGCCGCGCCTCGTCGAAGGCTCCGAGCCCTCCGGCATGCTGTCGGCCGAACTGACGGCGCGCTGGGGACTGAAGAAGCCGGCCGTCGTGGCAGGCGGCGCCGGCGACAACGCGGCGACCGCCGTCGGTCTTGGCGCCATCACGCCCGGCGATTCGTTCCTGTCGCTCGGCACTTCCGGCGTTCTCTGGGTGACGACCGACCGTTTCGCGCCGAACCCGGCCTCCGCCGTGCATGCTTTCGCCCACTGCGTGCCGGCCACCTGGCATCAGATGGGCGTCATGCTTGCCGCTGCGGCCTCACTCGCCTGGTGGGCCGAGGTAACGGGCAGGTCCGAGAAGGACCTGATGGACGAACTGGGCGAGGCACCGCAGGGAGCCTCAAAAGTCTTGTTCCTGCCCTATCTCTCCGGCGAGCGGACACCGGCCAATGATCCCTCGCTGAGGGGTGTCTTCGCCGGCCTCGGCGCCGGTTCGAGCCGAGCCGATTTGACCCGCGCCGTGCTCGAGGGCGTCGCCCACGCCGTGCGCGACAACCGCGACGCACTCGCTGCAGCCGGAACCTCGGTCAAGGAGATCGACATCGTCGGCGGCGGCTCGCGCTCCAGGCTGTGGGCGCAGATCATCGCCGACATGCTGGAAATCCCGGTGCATCGGGTCGAGGAGGGCACGGTCGGCGCCGCCTTCGGCGCAGCCCGCCTCGGCCGGCTCGCCGCCACCGGAGAAGCCCCCGCCGCAGTCTGCCACCGCGCCCGCCGGCTCGAGACCTTCACGCCTGACCCGGCCCGCGCGGCTTCGTTCACCGAGAGCCACGCCATCTGGCGCCGCCTCGCCCCCTTTGCAAAGGAGATCAGCCAATGAATGCAACCGCGCCAAGCTATTTTGGCCTGACTGACCCGATCAAGTACGAGGGTCCGTCGAGCACCAACCCGCTCGCCTACCACTATTACGACAAGGACCGCATCGTCGCCGGTCGGCGCATGGAAGACCATCTGCGCTTCGCCGTCTGCTATTGGCATTCATTCTCCTGGTCGGGCGGCGATCCCTTCGGTAACGAGACCTTCATGCGCCCGTGGATGCACGGCGCCGATCCGATGGCGCTCGCCAAGGCCAAGGCCGACGTCGCTTTCGACTTGTTCAAGATCCTCGACGTGCCGTTCTACACCTTCCATGACGCCGACGTGGCGCCGGTCGGCGAGACGATCAACGAGCATCTGTCTAACTTCTCTGCCATCCTTGACGTGATCGAGGAAAAGCAATCCGCCGCCAAGGCCAAGCTGCTGTGGGGCACGGCCAACCTGTTCTCGCATCGCCGCTTCATGGCCGGTGCCTCCACCAATCCGGATCCGGACGTCTTCGCCTATTCCGCGGCGACCGTGCGGGCCTGCCTCGAAGCCACCCATCGCCTGGGCGGACAGAACTACGTGCTGTGGGGCGGCCGCGAGGGCTACGAAACGCTCCTCAACACCGACATCGCTCGCGAATACCAGCAGATGGGCCGCTTCCTGTCGATGGTCGTCGAACACAAGCACAAGATCGGCTTCAAGGGCCCGCTGTTGATCGAGCCAAAGCCGCGCGAACCGTCCAAGCACCAGTACGACTTCGACGTCGCCACCGTCTTCGGCTTCCTGGAGAAGTGGGGCCTCACCAACGACGTCAAGGTCAACATCGAGCAGAACCACGCCATCCTGGCCGGCCACACCTTCGAGCACGAGATCGCGCTGGCCTATGCGCTCGGCATCTTCGGCTCGGTCGACCTCAACCGTGGCGACGCACTCCTCGGCTGGGACACTGACCAGTTCGCCATGGATGCCGGCGAACTGACCCTGGTCCTGCACGAGATGCTGAAGCACGGTGGCTTCTCGACCGGCGGCTTCAACTTCGACGCCAAGATCCGCCGCCAGTCGATCGATCCACTCGATCTCGTCCAGGCCCACGTCGGCTCGATCGACATCGCCGCCCGCGCGCTGGTGAATGCCGAGAAGCTGCTGAACGATGGCGTGCTGGTGAAGATCGTCGACGATCGCTACGCCGGTTGGAACAGCGAAGAAGGCAAGGCGATCCTTGCCGGCAAGCGCACGCTGGCCGACGTCGCCGACAAGGCGATCGCCGCCAACCTGTCGCCGAAGCCGCGCTCCGGCCGTCAGGAATACATCGAGACGCTGCTCGCCCGTCGTCTCTGATCGATTTCAGGTCGGCTTGGGCTGGGTCCCTGTTCAGCCCTCGACGACGGAACGCGCTCGGCAGCAATGCCGGGCGCGTTTTGCGTTGGGTAGACGCCCGCCGACACGCTTGCCCGCCGTCCCGGCAATCGGGGTCCGTCCCCCCGCCGCAGGCAAAGAAAAAGCCCCGGCTTGAACAAGCCGGGGCTCTGAAGTTGAGGCTTTCGCCTTGGAAGAAGGACCGATTGTCTCAGCGCTGGTTGCCGGACGAGACGATGTCGAGCCACACGGCCAACACCAGAATGATGCCCTTGGTGATCTGCTGCCAGAAGGTATCGATGCCGAGCATCGACATGCCATTGTCGAGGCTCGCCATGATGACGGCGCCGACAAGTGCACCAATCACAGTGCCGATGCCGCCGCGCATCGACGCGCCGCCAATGAAGCAGGAGGCGATGGCGTCGAGCTCCGAGCCGAAGCCGGCCGATGGCGTGCCCGCCGCCAGCCGCGCGGTCGTGGTCAGGCCGGCGAAGGCGCACATCAGGCCCATCAGCCCCCAGATCAACATCTTGACCATGTTGACGTCGACGCCCGACAGACGGGTCGCCTCGAGGTTGGAGCCGACCGCATAGATGCGACGGCCAAACACCGTACTATCGCCGACGATCGTGAAGATGCCCAGAATGACTAAGAGGATCAGCACCGGCACCGGCACGCCCTGATACGAATTCAGCGTCAAGACGAAACCGACAATCACCGCACCAATGACGGCGAGTTTGCCGATCTCCATGCTCATCGATGAAACCGGTAGGTTGTGCTTGATGCGGCCGGCGCGGGAGCGGAAGGCGAGGAACGCCAGCAGCACGAACAGCGCGACCGCCATGGCATCACCGATCCCACCCGGCAAGTAGCCCTGCCCGATGAACTTCAGCTGAGCCGACGCCGGCGCGATGGTGATGCCGGCGGTAATGCCCAGCACCGCACCGCGAAAGGCGAGCTGGCCGCCAAGGGTGACGATGAACGAGGGGATGCCGACATAGGCGACGATCCAGCCGACCATCAGGCCGATGCCGACACCGAGCACAACCACCGCCGCGACAGTGCCATATAGCGGCCACCCCCACCACACGTCGAGCACGGCGGCAATGCCACCGAGAAGACCAGCGAGCGAGCCGACCGACAGGTCGATTTCGGCGGCGACGATGATGAACAGCATCCCGCTCGCCAGCATGCCGGTGATCGCCATCTGGCGAAGTAGGTTGGAGAAGTTGCGGGCGGTGAGGAACTGCGACCAGCCGGTGTCACTGTCCCAGGTCAGCGTCCCGAAGAACGCCCAGATGATCGCGATGACGAAAATGAGCACGACGATCTTGTATTCGGAAAGCAGTCGCCGGAGATCTTTTTTGGTGAGGGTCATGTCAGCACTACCCATTCAAGTTCGTCGCACGTCAGGCGGCGGCGGTTTCCGGTTTGCCGATGGCGGCAGCGAGGACAGTCTCCTGGCTCAGCCCAACGTTGGGGAAATCACCCGTGAGCTTGCCTTCGCTGATGACCAGGACGCGGTCGGCAACGCCGAGCACCTCCGGCAGCTCGGACGAGATCATCAGAATGGCCACACCCTGCTTGGCGAGTTCGAAGATTAGCTTGTAGATCTCGTATTTGGCGCCGACATCGACGCCGCGGGTCGGCTCGTCCATGATCAGCACCCTGGGATCCGGCAAGAGCATCTTGCCGACCACGGCCTTCTGCTGATTGCCGCCCGACAGGCTAGCGATCGGCAAGAGCGGGCTGGCAGTCTTGATCTTCATCCGCAGGATTTCGTGCTGGATCGCAGCCAATTCGCTTTCCGCGTCGATCAACTGGTTGTGGGCGTAACGGCCCAAGACCGACATGGTGATATTGTAGCCGACCGGCATCAGCGGGATGATGCCGTGGCGCTTGCGGTCTTCCGGCACCATGCAGATGCCCTGGCGAACGGCATCCGCCGGGTTCTTCACGTGGATTTCCTTGCCGTCGAGGAAGATCTTGCCCTCGTGATCGCCCGGCCAATAGCCGAACAGCTTACAGGCGAGTTCGGTGCGCCCTGCGCCGACCAGACCGGCGACGCCGAGGATTTCACCGGCCCTGAGCTGGAAGGAAACATCGTCGACCAGCTTGCGATCGGGATTGGTCGTATCCCAGACGGAGATGTTCTTGGCTTCGAACACGACCTCGCCGACTTCGTGCTCTTCGCGCGGGAACAGGTTCTTCATCTCGCGGCCGACCATCATGGTGATGATCCTGTTGGTATCGAGTTCTGCCATCGGTTGCGTGCCGATGTGGTGGCCGTCGCGGATGATGGTGACCGTATCGGCGATTGCCGCCACCTCGTCGAGCTTGTGCGAGATGTAGACACAGGCCATGCCGTGCGACTTGAACTCCTTGATGAGGTCCAAGAGCGTCTCCGTCTCGGTCCCCGTCAGCGCCGAGGTCGGCTCGTCGAGGATCAGGAGCTTGGCGTTCTTGTTGAGCGCCTTGGCGATTTCGATCAGCTGCTGCTTGCCGCCGCCGTAGGAGAGCACCGGCAGGGCGACGTTGATGTCCGGCATCTTCAACCGGTTCATCAGTTGGGTCGCCTTGGCATTCATCAGATCGTAGTCGATGAAGCCGAATCCGTTGGTGAGTTCATCGCCGAGGAAGATGTTCTCGGCCACCGACAGATGCGGCACCATCATCAATTCCTGGTGGATGATGACGATACCGGCCGCTTCGGTCTCGACGATCGAGTGGGCCTTCAGCTCCTTGCCTTCCCAGAGGATCGAGCCCTCCCAGGTCCCGTACGGGTACACAGCGGAAAGGACTTTCATCAGCGTTGACTTGCCGGCGCCATTCTCCCCGCAGAGACCGACGCATTCGCCTGGCCTCACCTTCAGGTCGATGTTCTCGATGGCTTTGACCTGGTTGAATTCCTTGGTGATGCCGCGCATCTCCAGAAGGTATTCGGACATAGACGCCTCACTTCGTGTTGGACCGGGCGAACCGATCCGAATCCGCTTGTATGAGCCTCTGCCAGTCTATCTCAACCTAAGGAGGCGTCGTCGTCCAGCGATCGGGACTTGCGCCTCCGGCCGGTCGCTTTCCACTGGTTTTCGCGGGAAAAAGCGCCCGAGGGGCGACGGATCGAGGGCCGAAGGCATTCCAGGAGAATAGCCGGGGCTCCGAACGGAGGCGGCTTGGCGACCATCCGGTCGGTCCCATCGTACGGATGGCCGAGACACGACCCCGCTGCGTCCTCGCCGGAGTACCCCAGCACCCCCGGCCCATGGAGACCAGGGCCGGCCGGTGCCAAGTGGCGGCGTAAGCCACCCAGAAAGACGTCCGGGGCGCTCTACGCGCCCCGGATCCTAATCGAGGATCACTTACCCTCGACCTGTTCCTTGGTGTAGAAGTTGTCCTTGATGACCAGATCGACGTTCGCCTTGGTGAGGGCGGTCGGGGTCAAGAGGACCGACGGTACCTTCTTGGTGCCGTTGTCGAGGTTGTCGTTGTACTCGACCTTCTCGCCCTTGACGAGCTTGACGGCGAGCTTGGCGGCCTCAGAGGCGATCAGCTTCAGCGGCTTGTAGACGGTGACGGTCTGGGTGCCGGCGATCACGCGCTTGATGGCGGCGAGGTCGGCGTCCTGGCCGGAGATCGGAACCTTACCAGCGAGGCCCTGAGCGGCCAGAGCCTGGATGGCGCCACCGGCGGTGCCGTCGTTCGAAGCGACGACCGCGTCGATCTTGTTGTCAGCAGCCGTCAGAGCGTTTTCCATGATCGACAGAGCGGTGGTGGGGCTCCATTCCGGGACCCACTGCGAGCCGATGATCTTGATCTTGCCGCTGTCGACGGCGGCCTTCAGGGCCTTTTCCTGGCCGGCGCGCAGCAGTTTCGCATTGTTGTCGGTGGGCGAGCCGCCGAGCATGTAGTAGCGGCCCTCAGGCTTCGCCTTCAATACGGCCTCAGCCTGCAGGAAGCCGACACGCTCGTTGTCGAACGAGATGTAGGCGTCTTCGTCGGCGTTGAGGATCAGGCGGTCATAGGACAGAACCTTGATGCCGGCCTTGTGGGCTTCGTCGATCACCGCGCCGAACACCTTCGAGTTCATCGGCACGATGGCGATGGCGTCGACCTTCTGAGCGATCAGGTTTTCAACCTGGTTGACCTGCTTCTGCTCGTTGGCGTCAGCGGAGACGACCACGACTTCAGCGCCAAGCTCCTTGGCGGCGGCGATGAAATAGTCACGGTCACGGGCCCAGCGCTCAACGCGCAGGTCGTCGATCGAGAACCCGATCACCGGCTTGGCAGGGCTCGCCATCGCCGGCATCGACAGAACCATCGCGGTGAGGGAACCAGCCAGAATACTGAGAAGCTTCATCGTTATTCCTCCTGATGCGCCCTCCCGAGGGAGAGCCTTGCCGCCTATTCAGGCGGTTGTTCGATCCGGGACATTGTCGGTCCGGAATTATGGGCGCGATATCGCTTGCGGCGTGCCAAGCGAGCGGCGGACAGCTCCACCTCCCGACTAGGGCGCTCGTGCCAAACGATTGATGCATCAAAATTCTGATGTACGCAACTCAGATTCGTTATTGCGACGCAACGTCAATGCTGCACTGCACACCGCAGAAATCGGCAGATTACGTCGGTCGACAGCGTGCATACGCACCATCCCGGACCCCCTCTAGCGGATTGCACTGCGTGCATCAGACGGTGAACATTTGTCGCTGTTCACCGAGCAATGTTGCCATACCGTTCCGCCGTCGCTTGCCGCCGCTGGCTTTACCAAGAGGCGCCGTTGCGGCCTCGGTCCCATGCCGGACCGCGTCCACGTCAGATCCCGGCCCAGGCCTCGACGCCATCGCAAACCGTAGCCGACCCATGTCCGCCCGCAACTCGGCAAACGTGTGACCGCTCCCGGACGAATACCTATTTGCACCCGAAGCGGTGCTTGCGCTGCCACCTGCGCTTGCTCTCCCCCGAACGCGAGCCTAGAATGTTTGAAATCTTATAATCTGACTTCTAACTAGATTCAATGACGCACCCCGCCACCCCAGACCTGCTCGACCGAAGTATCACCGATTTCATGCGGTACTTCCTCGTGCACATAAATCCGATCCTGCACCGCGCCGAATACGGCGGTCGCAAGTTTTCGGACTATGAGGTCATCGTTGCCATGGCGCTGCACGTGGTCGGGCAGATGCGACCGAGCGATCTGAGCCGCGGTCTGTCGATCGAGAAGGGCAGCCTCACCTCCGTGCTGAAGCGACTGAGACTGCTTGGGCTGATCGAAAAGCGCGACAGTCCCGGCGATGAGCGCAGCTACCGCGTCGAGTTGACCCCGGCCGGCCGTGCCTTCATCGACCATCTCGAAGCTCAGCGGAACAAGGGCTTTGCCGCCCTGTTCTCAGCCATGCCTCCGGACGACCTCGCAGCCGCCGCCGCTGGCATCGATCTCATAAGCAACTACCTGAAGAACTGGGAGGACAACCATGGCATGGGGCCTCAGACCGCGCGTCGCCTACCATGACACCTATTGGACCGCGAGCGAGGAGGACCGGCGCGAATATGACGCCTTCGGCCCGTGGATCTACACCGTCAAGGCCGAGCGGGACATGCCGAAGCGCTTCCGCGCCGCTTACGACGAAACTCGAGACTCTCGCTTTCTGCTGAAGATCCCGCGCGACGTCGAGCGCCGGCAGGCAGCGCCCGGCTGGGACCTCTATGTCGCCGTGCTCGCCGTATACGATCGCGGGCTGAGCGTGATCCGCATGACGCCCGAGGGCTACTCCACCCAGCATCTTGTCTGGGCCGACGTCGTCGCGCTGAAGAGCTACATCAATCTGCTGATCGGCCGCTGGACGCTGCTGTTGCGCGACGGCACCGCCTTCACCATCGATTACAATGCCGTCTCCTCCGATCTGATGGATGAGGTGACATCGTTCGTCCGTTCGCGCTGGCAGCGTCCAGCCGAAGCGCAGGCGGGTTCAGGGCCCGACGTCGTGACCGTCAGCGATCATTTCTTCCGCTACGAGTTGAACGCCAAGCGGCGCAGCGGCCCGAAGCCCGTCGTGCCCATCCATTTCGAGCCGCGCGACCTCGCCTGCCGCGACGAACGCAACCGGCGTCGCAAGTCGACCGGCGTGATGTTCCTCGATACGCCCGACGAGCTGATCATCATCAACCGCGACACGCCGACCCGGCGCTTCTGGGAGACCCGCTACGCCTCCTATGCCATCTTCGTGCCCTACGCCAGATTGACCGCCTATCGGCTCATTCCACCGCCGCCGGAGCATCCCGGCCGCTTTCACGAGCTCGTTCTTCGCCTCGACCGTCAGTTGATCCGCCAGGCCTGCCTTGTTGTCCCCGAGCAGGTGCTGATGCAGCTGATGACGCATGGCGTGCCCGAGGACGCCGAAATGGTCTGAGATTGGCCAGAAGCCGGGCGGGCGAAGCCCCATTTGCCGCGCCCGGCGCGTCGCCAACGCGCCAATCGCGGCCCAATCGTGCCGGCATCCGCGCCGCCTACCCCCGTCCCGCCGTCAAATTGCCGGTTCGGAAGGCCTTTTCGGCACCCACCCGACGGTCTTAACCAGCAGTTAACGAGTTCGCGACAAATCTCTTTGGGAAACGCTTCGCTCGGCCGATCGGAGTCCCGTGTCATCACGGGTCGGATCGATGAAGGCACCCCACTGGTTTCGCGTTCGGGGTGTCGCCGCAAGCGGACGGCGCGGCAAGTGGCGCCGGCGCCCGACGCGAGTCGGGGAGCGCCGACGGGTGGGTGAATGGCGAACGGCTTCAACGACATTTCGAGGCTCTGCGGCCTGTACACGGTACAGCGGCTCGGCTCTCGGTCGATTCTCGTCGCCTGCATTCTGGCGGTCGCCGGCTGCGCCCAGACCCCGGATACCAAGCACACTAAGCACAGCAAGGTCGATCCTGTCTGGGGCGTCGAGGCTCCGAAGAAGATCGTCGCCGACGGCGATCCCGTGCCCCCCGGGGGCGGTCGCTATCAGGTCGGCAAGCCCTACATGGTCGCCGGCCAGATGTATTTCCCGCATGAGGACGAGAGCTACGATAAGACGGGCTTGGCTTCCTGGTACGGTATCGACTTCCACGGCCGCGAGACCGCCAACGGCGAGGTCTACGACAAGGATTCGATCTCGGCCGCGCACAAGACCATGCCGATCCCGTCCTATGCGCGCGTCACCAATCTCGAGAACGGCAAGTCGATCCTGGTGCGCGTCAACGACCGCGGCCCCTATGTCGGCGAGCGCATGATCGACGTCTCCGAGCGCACCGCCGAACTCCTCGGCTTCAAGTCGCGCGGCCTCACGCATGTGCGCGTCCAATATGTGGCGCGCGCGCCCGTGGAAGGGTCCGATCAGCGCATGCTGGTTGCCTCGCTCAGGAATTCGACCTCGGTGCCGAACCGGACGCAGGACAAGGTCCTGATCGCCCAGGCCGACCGCACGCCCTCCGACGGCCGCATGGCCGAACTCGCTGCGAAGAACGTGCTGCCCCCGCTTGCCGCACCGGCCAAGTCCGTACCGTCGCAGCCGAAGCCGATCGTGCTCGCCGCCGCGACGACAGCCCCGGTGCTGCCGGCCGGCTATCTGCCGCAGCCGAAGCCCGGCACGGCCAATCGGGCGCCAGACCGCGCCATCGTTGCGGCGCTGCCGCCGGAAACCAGACCGCCGCAATCGCGCTTGAAGCCGACCACCTCCGCGCCGGCCGCGCTCGGCTGGCAGGTTGGCCCTGGCGGCATCAGCTCGACCGCGCAGAACGCCCCCGTGCGCAAGCCGACATCGAATTCCGTCGAAGGCATCATCGAAGCGCTTCCCGACCAACCGGGCGGACCGATGGATCTCGGCCCGGCACCGGCCATGCGGCAGACCACCACGCCACCGGTCGTGCCCTCGCGCTACGGACCGAACGGCAACGTCTACCGGCCGAAGTTGGATCCGCCCGCCTTTGCCGAGACCGTATCGACGCCCGGCGGCGACGCCATCGAACGGCTGATCGTCGCCTCCACGCTCAGAACGGCCCATGTCGACCTCGGCGCCTATGCCGAGCCGGACAATGCCGCCCGCGTTGCCGACCTGATGCGCCCCTACGGTCCTGTCGAAATCTCCGAGATCCACGGCGGGCTCGGCGAGCGTCTGGTGCTCGTCCGTCTGGCCGTGCCGGCGGGCATGTTGCCGGGCGAAGTGGTCAACGCGGCGAACCGCATGGGCATCCGCGACGCAGCCGTGATCGACTGAGCGCAGCGGATCCGCCGTTTTCCGGATGAGGCCACGGCCGATCCAAGTCCGCAGACGCCCGAAATGTTGCCGAAAAGTGTCGCCGGCTGCCGGCGCAGCATCGCCGGTCGCCGCTTGAGCGCGGCGTTCTCCGAAATTGTGTGCAAAACGGGCCGCCGATGCCCTGCGCCGTCGCAGAATTGCCTTGTCCTCCGCCTATTTGGCGATGCTGCGCGCTGGGCGTCGTTGCAATTCCTGCGTTGCCCCTTGCCCGGTCGACCGACTATCGTGCCGGACACCGGAAGCTGGCGACTCGCGTGTTTCGCCGCGACTAGGAGACAATCTTGATCGGAGTTCCGCCGAAAGCGTCCGACGCGAAAAGCCGGGAAAGCCTGCTGGCTGATGGGCTGGAGACGGTGTCGCTCGCGCGCCGCTCGGTGGTGGCCGGGCTCGGCGGCCTCGCGGCCGGCATCGTGCTGTCGGTCGGCCCGGCGGCCGCCAAGCCGGAGCCGGCGCGCCCCCGCCCGGAAAAAGGCAAGCCCGAGGCCACTCCGAAGAACCCGCAGGGCTTCGACACCACCGCCGAGACGGCACTTCTGACCGATTTCGAATCCGGCACGGTGTTGTTCGAGAAGAACCCAGACCAGCTGTTCTTCCCGGCGAGCCTCACCAAGATGATGACGGTCGCCGTCGTCGCTCAGATGGTGAAAGACGCCAAATTGTCGCTCGACCAGGAGTATCAGGTCTCCGAGCACGCTTGGCGCACCGGCGGCGCACCGTCGCGCACCTCGACCATGTTCGCCGAAATCAATTCGCGGCTGAAGGTCGCAGAACTCTTGCAAGGCACCCAGGTGGTCTCGGCCAATGACGGCGCCATCGTGCTCGCCGAAGGCATCGCCGGATCGGAGCAGGCCTTCGCCCAACTGATGAACAAGCGCGCCGCCGAACTCGGCATGGCGTCATCGCATTTCAACAATCCGACCGGCCTGCCCGATCCGGACAACCACACCACCGCGCGCGACCTCGACAAGCTCGCCCGGCACCTGATCGCCGATCAGCCGGACATCTACAAGTTCTTCTCGTTGCGCGAATACACCAACACGGTGTCATCGCATCCGATCCGGCAGTTGAACCGCGATCCGCTGATCGCCGCCAACATCGGCGCCGACGGCATCAAGACCGGCTACATCAAGGAATCCGGCTACAACATCTGCGGCTCGGCGGTGCAGAACGGCCAGCGCCTGATCCTCGTCATGAGCGGGTTCAAGAGCGAGAAGGAGCGGGCCGACGAGGCCAAGAAGCTGATGGAGTGGGGCTTCAAGACCTTCGAGCAGATCCCGCTCTACAAGGAGGGTGAAAGCCCGGGCGACGCCAGCGTCTTCGGCGGAGCGAGCGGCAGCGTCCCCCTGGTCACGCAAAAGCCCATCAACGTGCTCGTCGCCCGCGGCCACCGCGAGAACCTGCGCGCCCGCATCGTCTATACTGGTCCGCTGCAGGCTCCGGTCGAGAAGGATCGGCAGGTCGGCAAGCTGCAGGTCATGCGCGGCGATTCCGTCATCCAGGAGACGCCGCTCTATACCGGCGCCGACGTCCCCGTCGGCAAGCTGCATCAGCGCGCCCTCGACGCCGTCAGCGAACTGGTGACTGGCTGGATCCGCGGCTCGGTCGGACTGAGGTGACATGTCTGAAACCGAAGCATCCGGGGACGGCGGGCGGCGCGGTCGCTTCGTGACCTTCGAAGGCGGTGAAGGAGCAGGCAAGTCGACCCAGTTGACACGCCTGGCGGATCGGCTGCGGCGGCTCGGTCTGTCCGTCATCACCACCCGCGAGCCGGGCGGTTCGCCCGGCGCCGAGGCGCTGAGGCACGTGCTGCTGTCGGGCGCCGCCGAAGCGCTCGGGCCGGAAGCGGAGGCAATCCTGTTTGCCGCCGCCCGTGCCGATCACGTCGAAGCGCTGATCCGACCGGCCGTCGCTTCCGGCCAATGGGTGATCTGCGACCGCTTCATCGATTCCACCCGCGTTTACCAGGGCATCACCGGCAACGTCCCGCCCCGGCTCATCGCAGCGCTGGAATCGATCAGCGTCGGCACAATGCTGCCCGACCTGACCCTGCTTCTCGACCTGCCCGCCGCCGAAGGGTTGAAACGCGCGGCGGCGCGGCGCGGCTTCGATACTGCCGACCGCTTCGAGAAGGACGGCATCGACCTGCACGAGAGCCGCCGCGACGGGTTCCTGGCGCTTGCCCGCTCCGAACCCGACCGATTCGCCGTCATCGACGCGGCACAGGAAGTCGAGACGGTCGCCGAGGCGGTGTGGTATGCCGTACGCCGCCGACTTGGCATTTAGGGCAATGTCGTCCGGCGCAGATTGCCGATAAGACTCCAACTGTTTGCTATGATGCACAGTCTCCATTGCGGGGACGCCGGCCCGCAGGATATGTGCGCCAGTCGACCACATCGAACCACGGGATCCCCCGACATGCGCTTGGCGAGCTACAGCCACAATAGCGAAGCCTCCTACGGCGTGGTCCTGGCAGACCGGATTCTCGACCTGCCCCGCGCGGCCAGGATCTCCGGGTTGGTGATGCCGCCGCCGGACCTTGCGTCCTTCATCGCGGCCGGCGACATGGCCCGCGACACCGCCGACGTGCTGGTGGCCGGGCATCCGGCCGAAGCGATCCTTGATCTGGCGGACGTCCGCTTCATCGCGCCGATCCCGCGGCCGTCGAAAAACATCTTCTGCATCGGCCGCAACTACGTGGATCACATCAAGGAGCGGCAGGCCGATCAGGCCATCGCGGTGAAGCTGCCCGAAGCTCCGCAGATCTTCACCAAGGCGCCGACGACCGTCATCGGTCCGGACGACACATTCGGTCTCGATTCCACGCTGACCGCGGCGCTCGACTACGAGGTCGAACTTGCCGTGATCATCGGCACGACCGGTCGGAACATTTCCCGCGCGGCGGCGCTCTCGCACGTCTTCGGCTACTCGATCGGCAACGACATCACCGCCCGCGACCTGCAGAAGCGGCATGAACAATGGTTCAAGGGTAAGAGCCTCGACCGCTCCTGCCCGTTCGGACCGCTGATCGTCACGGCGGACGAGGTGCCGGACTATCGCCAATTCGAACTGTCGCTGACCGTCAACGGCGAGGAGCGCCAGCGTGCGTTCGCGAGCCAGATGATCTTCGATGTGCCCGAGATCATCGCCACGCTGTCGGCCGGCATGACGCTCGAGGCCGGCGACATCATCCTGACCGGCACGCCGTCGGGTGTCGGTGCCGGCTTCAATCCGCCGCGCTTCCTCAAAGCCGGCGACGAGGTTGTCTGCACCATTTCATCCATCGGCCGCCTCGCCACCCGCATCGTCGCGGCGTGAAGCGTCCGGCCGGTCGCCAGTCGGGCTGCACGACGGGCCGGTTGGTCCGTCGATTCCTCCGCCGGCGCGATGGTGGCTTGCTAGTTGCCGCGATTTCGCTTCAGATCCCGGATAGGTCGGCGTCCATCCTTTCATCCATTGCCGAGATCCATCCATTGTCGGGGTAAGCCCCATGAGCTACATCGATTCCGTCCTGCAGCCCGGCGAAAGGCTCGTCCACGTCGGCCGCATTCATCCAATCATCTACTTGAATGGCGTTGTGGCGCTGATCGTTGGGCTCGTCGTGCTCATCGACGCCTTCATGACGCACGTGATCTTCGGTCGGATAGCGGCGATCTATGCGATTGAACCGCTGCTCGCCTATCTCTTTCTGGTCATCGGACTGCTCCTGATGGTGAGCGCCTGGTTCCGCAAGTGGACGACGGAGATCGGCGTCACCGACCGCCGCGTCATCCAGAAGACCGGCTTCATCTCGCGGCGCACCGCCGAAATGAACATCAATCAGGTCGAGCGCGTCGAAGTACGCCAGTCGATTCTCGGCCGCGTCTTCAACTATGGCTCGCTCAGCATCCACGGCACCGGATCCGGCCTGGAGGGGCTGGAGACCATCGCTGATCCACTGTCGCTGCGGACCGCCATCACCGCGCGCTGACGCAAAAGAGTCGCAATCCCCCCAGTATGCTGGCGATGACAGCAGGATGACGACGATCACCTGGGGCGCGCGGGAGGCGGGCGCCCCACCCGACTTTAAGCCGTCGCGGAGGCGTCAGCCTGGCGACAATTCTTCTACCCCTCGGACATGACGAACAAGGGATTGAATCCATGCGCATTTCAGCTATCGTCAGCATCGCCGCGGCGACTCTCGCCCTTAGCCTGACCCCGGCCTCGGCCCAGACCATCTACACCGGCGGCAAGACCGGCGCCTATTTCAGCGTGCTGTGCCCGGCGCTCGTCGACGGGCTCAGGACCGAGGGCTTCACGCCCAAGTGCCAGGAGACCACCGGCACCCTCGACAACATCAACAAGCTTCTCGCCGATCCGACCGGAATCGCCTTCGTGCAGGGCGACGCTTATGCCAACTGGGCGCAGGCCAACCCGGATCAGGCCAAGAAACTCGTCACCATCCGCGACGATCTGGCCAGCGAGGGCGTCTATTTCGTCTCCAAGAACCAGACGCAGTTCGCCGACGTCGTGCGCCTCATCACCCGCATCAAGATCGTGCTGCCGCCGCAGACGTCCGGTGCCGCGCAGACGTTCGAGAACCTGAAGAAGGTGCTGCCGCAGGTCTTCGCCAAGGTCGACGCTTCCCAGATCACCTATACCGATTCGGCCGCCAAGGCCGTCGATCTGGCACTCGCCAACGACAACACGCTCGCCCTGTTCGTGCAGCTGCCCGATCCGGCGAACGAGTTGTTCAAGACGATCGTCGAGAAGAAGGGCCACTTCATCACGCTCGTCGCCCGCGCCCTTCTCAGCCAGAAGGTCGGCGGCGAAAACGTCTATACCCTCGAAACCCGCCCGGTGGCTTCGGCCGGCCTCATCAAGAGCGCCCTCGAAGTGACCACCATCGCCACCCCGATTACCATCATCGCGCAGTCGACCGAGAATATTCCCGACCAGGGCAACGCCCGCGTTAACCATGACGATCTCATCAAGATCATCAAGTCGACGCCGAAGGAGAAGCTGCTGCCGAAGTCCGGCCCGACGGCCTCGCTGTTCAATCGCGCCTTTACCGCGACCAAGGAGACCGCCACCAGCCTCGTGGACAAGACCGAAGCAGCGATCAAGGACATCGCCAAGTAAGCTGGTCGAGCCCGGCACGTCACGATCTCGCATGGAGGGGCAGGCTGCGACATGCGGCCTGCCCCTTTCCGCTTTGGGACGCCCGCCGGACCTCCCACCGTCGCCGGAGCACTCCGGCCGGGGCCTCGTTCTCGCTGCGCTCGAAACCATTTTCCAGGCAGCCGACAGCTCGCCGGTCAACAAGTGCGCGATTGCGTCTGAGCGTGGAATATCCTCGCCGAACGACGGGGTTGATCTCACGGGCGAGACGTTGCAAGAAGGCGGGCCTTGCAAGGCCCCCCTCCCCTGACGACTTGGCGCCCCCCATGAGCATCTTCTTCGAGGAAAAAGTCCTCACCGTCCATCACTGGACCGATACGCTGTTCTCCTTCACCACGACGCGCGATCCGGCCTGCCGTTTCAAGAACGGCCAGTTCGTCATGATCGGCATCGAGGTGGAGGGGCGGCCGCTCTTGAGGGCCTATTCGATCGTCAGTCCGAACTATTCCGACACCCTCGAATTCCTTTCCATCAAGGTGCAGAACGGCCCACTCACCTCGCGGCTGCAGCACCTGAAGGTCGGCGACACGCTTCTCGTCGGCAAGAAGCCGGTCGGCACGCTGGTGCTCGACAACCTGAAGGATGGCGAGAACCTCTACCTGTTCTCGACCGGCACCGGGCTGGCGCCGTTCATGGCGACCATCCGCGATCCCGAGACCTACGAACGCTACAACAAGGTCATCCTCGTCCACGGCGTTCGCTACGTCGCCGAACTGGCCTACGAGGACCTGATCCTCAACCAGTTGCCGAACGACGAGCTGATCGGCGAACTGGTTTCCCCGGCGCTCGCCTATTATCCGACGGTGACGCGCGAAGCCTACCGCAATCAGGGGCGCATCCCGGATCTGATCGCCTCCGGCAAACTGTTCTCCGATCTCGGCCTGCCGCCGCTCGATAAGGCGCGCGACCGCGTCATGCTGTGCGGCAATCCGGCCCTCCTCGTCGACGTGCCGGCGCAGTTGAAGGCGCTGGGCTACGAGGAAGGCAACACCGGCGAACCCGGCGACTACGTGATCGAGAAGGCCTTCGTCGAGAAGTGAGGTCGGCGCCGACTGGCATCCGCCGAAAATTTAGGCACATGCCTGCCGATGGAGTGGCTTCTCCGCCATTCGTGTGGCTGACTTGCCACAAACCGCGCCCGGCGGCCCTTGCACCGTTGCCGCGCCGGATTTGCCGCATTCCGGCGTCCGATTTCGCCGGCGACCCCTCCTGCATCGGCCGGCAGCAGGCCCGATGCAAGGTGCGTCAACAGGTCCCGCCCGTGCCGAGCATTTGGGCGCACAGCCCCTTGTCACCCTTGTCATGTTAGCTTCACACTAGCTTCACATAAGCTTGCCATGACCGGAACAGTCAACCACAGCCGGATCTGCGGGCGGCTTAGGTTTGATCCAGGGAGATGTTGCCATGAAATTCGGATTGATGCTTTCGGTCTCGGTCGCCTCTGTTGCGGCTGCATTCGGCGCCGGTACGGCTGCCGCTGCCTCTCTCGACGATCTGGTCGCGGCCGCCAAGAAGGAAGGCCAGCTGACTGTCATCGCCCTGCCCCACGACTGGTGCGGCTACGGCGACGTGATCGAGAACTTCAAGAAGAAGTACGGCCTGACCGTCAACGAGCTCAATCCTGACGCCGGCTCGGGCGACGAAGTCGAAGCCATCAAGGCCAACAAGGGCAATGCCGGCCCGCAGGCTCCCGACGTCATCGACGTCGGCCTGTCGTTCGGCCCGTCGTCGAAGGCGGATGGCCTGCTGCAGCCCTACAAGGTCTCGACCTGGGATTCGATCCCGGCCGACGCCAAGGACGCCGACGGCTTCTGGATCGGCGACTACTACGGCGTCCTCGCCTTCGAGGTGAACAAGGACATCATCAAGACCTCGCCGACCGACTGGGCCGACCTGCTGAAGCCGGAACTGAAGAACGCCGTGGCGCTCGCCGGTGATCCGCGCGTCGCCAACCAGGCCATCCAGGGCGTCTATGCCGCCGGCCTCGCTGGCGCCAACGGCGATGCCGCCAAGGCCGGCGATGCTGGCCTCAAGTTCTTCGCCGACCTGAACAAGGCGGGCAACTTCGTTCCCGTCATCGGCAAAGCCGCGCCGCTGGCTCAGGGCACCACGCCGATCGTGCTGCGCTGGGACTATAACGCGCTCGCCGATCGCGACACGCTGAAGGGCAACCCGCCGGTCGACGTCATCATCCCGAAGTCGGGCGTGGTCGCCGGCGTCTACGTGCAGGCGATCTCCGCCTTCGCGCCGCATCCCAATGCCGCCAAGCTGTGGCTCGAAAACCTCTATTCCGACGAGGGCCAGATCGGCTGGCTGGCCGGCTATTGCCACCCGATCCGCTTCAACGATCTCGCCAAGAACGGCAAGATCCCGGCTGATCTCTTGTCGAAGCTGCCGCCGGCGGAAGGCTACGCCAAGGCCGTGTTCCCGACGCTCGACCAGCAGAAGTCCTCCAAGGAAACCATCTCCAAGGGCTGGGATACGGTCGTCGGCGCTGCCGTCAAGTAAGCCGCTTCCACTCATCACGAAGGGCGGGCTGCGGCCCGCCTTTCCCCTGGTTGCGCTAAGCGGCAACGGATGAGGTTGCTTCCATCCGGGCACCGTTTGGCCGCCGGCACTGCCGCGTTCGCCGGTGTGTCATTTCCGGCCGCGCCGGCCGGATTGTTGCACGGGTCGTCACGCTCGCCATTGCCTGAAACGATTTCGCCCAATACCCTCGACGGTGCGAGGGCCTCAGCCGGGACCCGCAGAGCGCGGCAAACCGGGTGCATCACCGAATGCCGGAGCCCGCCAGCCCGGTCCAGCCGATCGAGGGGTCATGAGCGCAACAATCGATCAAGCCTCGCTGCCGCCGATTTCCGTGCGTTCCAACCCGCTCACCATCGCCCGGCTCGGCGTCCTGCCGTTCTTCATTTTCGCCGGTTTGTTCCTGATCATCCCGACGCTCTACCTCGTCGTCGGAGCCTTCCAGGATCAAGACGGCAATCTGACGCTGAATAACCTCGCTCACATTTTCTCCAACGAAAAGATCCTCGAGGCCTACTGGATCTCCATCAAGATCAGTCTGGCATCGGCGATCGGCGGCGCGGTTCTCGGTTTCTTCGTGGCGCATGCCATCGTCATGGGCGGCCTGCCCGGCTGGCTGAGGCCGGCGATCACCACGTTTTCCGGCGTCGCCTCCAATTTCGCCGGCGTGCCCCTCGCCTTCGCCTTCATCGCCACCATCGGGCCGCAGGGCCTGATCACCATCTTCCTGAGGAACGGCATCGACGTCGGTGGCGAGCATCTCGCCCTCGACTTGCGCGCCGCCGGCTTCAACATCCTGTCGTTCTGGGGCCTGACGCTGACGTACCTCTACTTTCAGATCCCGCTGATGGTGCTGATTCTCACCCCGGCGCTCGACGGACTGAAGCGGGAATGGCGCGAGGCGACCGCCACGCTCGGCGGCTCGGCCGTCGACTTCTGGCGCTATGTCGGCCTGCCGGTTCTGTGGCCGAGTCTGATGGGCGCGACGCTGTTGCTGTTCGCCAATTCCTTCGGCGCCATCGCCACCGCCTATGCGCTGACCGGCTCCTCGCTCAACATCATCACCATCCAGCTCTACGCGCAGATCCGCGGCGACGTGCTGCATGACCAGAATTTGGGCTATGCGCTGGCGCTCGGCATGATCATCATCACCGGCGGCTCGAACGCTATCTACATCTGGCTGCGGCATCGCAGCGAAAGGTGGCTGCGATGAAGAAGTCCCGCTTCGGACCGTGGATCGCGGTCACGATCGGCATCCTCTATTTCCTGTTGCCGCTCCTTGCCACGTTCGAATTCTCGCTGAAGATGAAGCGCGGCATCTATTCGTTCGAGGCCTATCGGGTGGTGCTCGCCGACCCGCACTTCCAGGCCTCCTTCACCTATTCGACGGTGATGGCGCTCCTCACCATCGTGCTCGGCATCCTGATCATCGTGCCGACGGTCTATTGGGTGCAGCTGCGCCTGCCGCACCTCAGACCGATCATCGAGTTCATCACGTTGCTGCCGCTGGTGATTCCGGCCATCGTGCTCGTGTTCGGCTACCTCAGGATGTACAATTCGTCATCCTGGCTGCCGCTGACCGGCTCGGCTGAGACGACCAACATCCTGCTGTTGTTCGCCTACGTGACGCTGGCGCTGCCCTACATCTATCGCGCGGTCGACACCGGCATGCGCGCCATTGATGTGCGCACGCTGACCGAGGCAGCCGAGTCGCTCGGCGCCTCGTCGTGGACGATCCTCATCAAGATCGTCCTGCCGAACGTCCGTGTCGCCGTTCTGTCGGGCGCATTCCTGACGTTTGCCATCGTCATCGGCGAATTCACCATCGCGAGCCTGCTCGACCGTCCAGTGTTCGGTACCTACCTGCAGTTGATGGGCGCCAATCGCGCCTACGAACCCTCGGCCTTGGCGATCATTGCCTTCGCCGTCACCTGGGCCGCCATGGTCCTCATGCAAGTCGTTGGCCGCGACCGCCGCGCGGCCAAGCCCGCCCATTGATTGACCGGCCGACCGGTTGGCCGGATCGATACCTGAAGGATGAGGCCATGGCCTATCTGGAACTGAAGTCCATCAAGAAGTCCTTCGGCCTGACCCAGGTGGTCAAGAGTTTCGATCTGGCCGTCGACAAGGGCGAGTTCGTCTCGTTCCTCGGGCCGTCGGGCTGCGGCAAGACCACGGTCCTCAGGATGATCGCCGGCTTTGAGACCGCCTCATCGGGCACCATCGAGGTCGACGGACAGGAGATCTCCCATCTGCCGCCTGCCAAACGCAAGATCGGCATGGTGTTCCAGGCCTATGCGCTGTTCCCCAACATGACGGTTGCACAGAATGTTGGCTTCGGCTTGAAGCTCGCCGGCATTCCGGCCGAGGAGACCAGGGTGCGGGTCGCCGAGATGCTGGAGATGATCAAGTTGCCGCACCTTGGCGACCGCTATCCCTACCAGCTCTCCGGCGGACAGCAGCAGCGCGTGGCGCTCGCCCGTGCACTCGCCGTGCGGCCGAAGATCCTCCTCCTTGACGAACCGCTGTCGGCGCTCGATGCCAAGATCCGCGTCTCGCTGCGTGAGGAAATTCGCGCTCTGCAGCGCGAGATGGGCATCACGACGATCTTCGTCACCCACGACCAGGAAGAGGCCTTGTCGATTTCTGACCGCATCGTCGTCATGCACGAGGGTATCGCCGACCAGATCGGCACGCCGTTCGAAATCTACAACACGCCGAAGACGAAATTCGCCGCCTCTTTCGTCGGCACGCTCAACCTGTTGGAAGCCACCGTGGTCGATCCCGGCCTGTCTCGGCTCTCCATCGATGGCCACGAGGTTACCTCCACCAGCCCCATCACCGCCCCCGTCGGCGCCAAATGTACCGTGGCGCTGCGCCCTGAGGCGGTCGTCATCGGTCCGGCGCACAGCTCCGATCGCAACCAGATGGTCGGCACGGCCGAAGAGATTTCCTTCCTCGGCGCGGTGGTCCGCGTCCGCGTCCGCTTTGGCGATCACGCGGTGTCGATCGATACGTTCAACGATCCGAACACGCCGCCGCCGTTGCGCGGCACGCATGTGGCGGTCACGTTCCGCCGTGAGGATCTTCTGGTGCTGGAGTCCTCCGGCACCAACCCGCCCGCCGGCGCCGCCACGGCGCGCCGGCACGAGATGGCGTGAACAATCGCGCCCGATTACATTAATGGTGTTTTCGCCCCTCATCCGCCCTTCGGGCACCTCCCCCCACAAGGGGGGAAGGCGAAGGAACCGCGAATTCGGCGAGGATGGAAAGTGCAGCTGGTTCCCCAATCCCCTCCCCACTTGTGGGGGAGAGTGGCCGAAGGCCGGGAGAGGGGTAAACCGAGCTTGCTATTTTGAAATCGGATGAGCGCGACCGGAAGCCGAGCCCCTGCGCCTCACTTCGCGTCGGCCGCCATCTGCAGCTTGACGATCTTGTCCGGATCGACCACCTGACCGCCCTGATTGGCCGCTCCCTTCTTGATCTTGTCGACGTAGTCCATGCCGGCGACCACCTCGCCGACGACTGTATACTGGCCGTCGAGCTGCGGCACGTCGGTGAACATGATGAAGAACTGCGAATTGGCGCTGTTCGGATCGGGGGTCCTCGCCATGCCAACGACGCCGCGGGCAAAATGCGTGTTGCTGAACTCGGCGTTGAGGTTCGGCAGGTCGGAGCCGCCGGCCCCCGTCCCAGTCGGATCGCCGGTCTGCGCCATGAAACCCTCGATGACGCGGTGAAACGTGATGCCGTCGTAGAAGCCGCGCTTCACCAGCGTCTCGATCTGTGCGACGTGCTTGGGCGCCAGATCGGGCCTGAGCTTGATGATGACCTTCCCGCTCTTCAGCGTCAGGACGATCGCGTGCTTGGCGTCGACGCCGGCCGGAAGATCAATGGCGGCAGCCGGGACGGAAATGGTGGCGGCAAGGAGCCCCAGGGCGAGGCCGAGAAGGGAACGACGGATCACGGGTTAGTCCTCCGAGGATGAGCGGGCACTGTTACGCAGGGGCCGGCTCAAAGCCGGGCGCAGGCGCCGGCCAAAGGCGTCAGGGCCGTTCGATCTTGGTCCTGAGCCGGGCCGCGACTTCGGCCGGAACGAAGGCCGAGACGTCGCCGCCCATCTGCGCGATCTGCCTGACAAGCGTGGCAGTGATGTGACGCACACCCGAAGATGCCGGCAGGAACACCGTGCGAATCTCCGGCGCCATGGCGCTGTTCATGCCGGCCATCTGCATTTCGTAGTCGAGATCCGTGCCGTCGCGCAGCCCTCGGATGATGAGCGAAGCTCCAGCCGTGCGCGCTGCGTCGACGAGGAGCGTATCGAAGGCAACCACCGACAGCCGCCCGCCGTGCAGACGCATGCGCGCAGCCGCCTCCTCGATCATCTCGACCCGTTCCTGGAACGAAAACATCGGCTTTTTCGCCGGATGCACGCCGATTGCCACAACGACGGTGTCGGCGACGTCGAGGGCCTGGGCCAGGACGTCGATGTGGCCGTTGGTGACGGGGTCGAAGGAGCCGGGGTAAAACGCGATGCGAGCCATACGCGAGGTGTACCGGTTGACGCGGGGGGCCGCAAGTGCGGCGCGCTGCCCGAGCCTGCCGCCACGAATCGCAAAATCGCCGCAAGCTTGAACGGTTTCTGAACGGCGCACTCCGGATGCGTTCAGCCCCCGGGCACTAATGTCGCATCATCGCCGAACGGAATTCACCGAATGGACCCTGCCGGGAGGCAGCCATGCTCAAGCTCACCACTCTGACCGCTCTCATCGTTGGCTTGCTCCTCGCCATGCCGATCGTCTTTTCCGACGCCGAAGCCGGTCGCTCCGCGGTCACCGATTTCTCCCTCGGCCAGCGCGGCGACCGCATCGCCGACGGCCGCATCGACGACGCCTTCCGCCTCGTCGCCGCCTGCAATACGCAGGCGAGCGCCACGTGCCGCACCACCCTGGCCGAGACCCCGACCGGCGCCGGAACCGTCACCATCGAGGAGCGCGACGAGGCGCACCAGATGTCGACCCTGGTGCGGTTGCCGGCAAAAGATCCTCTGGCGCCGTGACGACACCGCGGCCGGCTAGCATCCGACCGCGCGGATCCCCTCAGTTTTCCCGCGTTTTCCCTCTCCTGATCGTGGCAAGCCATCCAGCCACCACCTAGGGCGCGTTCCTCCCGGAATGCGCCCTTCTTTTCTGTAGTTCGTCCGCTCGCTGCCGGTGGTTGGCCGGCAAAGCCCAGGGGCGCGACTTACGTGAATGTTTTTTCCCAAAGTTCCGAGAAACGGTGAGTGATCTTTTGAATGGCCGGACGACTTCGGATAAAGTCACGCTGCTGCGCAACATCACCGCTCGAACGATAAGCCTGATCGCGCGGCCGGGTCAGCGCCCGAGCCGCCTGAGTGGCGTGATTGGCGCGCGAGTCCCGCTCGTCACCCGTTCGAACCGGCGTTCAGGCCGGAACGGCGAAGGTCCGAAGTGGAACGAATCGACGGTTGTTGCGTGGATGACGAGGAAGGCGATTGGCGCCCGCCAAAAGCGGGTCGGCTGCCGTCGAAATCAAAGTCCGGCACGGCCGAGACTGTTATGCCTGATCGCTTCCCATCGTGGCCCCTCGCTCCTTTGGAGCCATGTCGCGTCGGGGTGCGGGTGGCAGGAAGCGACGGTTCCGAGAGGTCGCAGACTTCTCGGTTACGAATATGTGATAAGTCAAGCTGTTAGGGCATAATTGCGGCTCTGCTCGCCGCGTCTATGCCCTGTTGGAAGCGTCTGGCCTGGACTGTAGTTGCATGAATCGCCGCGAGTTTCTCTTGTCCTCCGCCGGTGTCGCGGGTGCCCTCGCGGCCTCGCTCGGCGACCTGTCCGCCGCACAAGCCGCGGCGACCTCGATCGAAGGCCTACTCGGCCAACCGCAGCCGTTCTCCCGCGCTCTGCTGCTCGATGAAGCCAGAAAGCTCGCCGCCGCGGCCTATGTCGAGCCACCGCAGGTGGCCGAACGATTCGCCAATCTGCCGTTTGAGCAGTATCGCGAGATCCGCTACCGCCACGACAAGTTCCTGTGGGCGAACGAGAACCGCGGCTTCCAGGCGAGCCTGCTGCCGACCGGCTTCATCTATCGCCAGATGGCCGAGATCTATCTGGTCGCGGACGGCAAGGCGCGCAAGATCGGCTTCTCGCGCGATCTGTACGATTACGGCCAGACGGTCAAGCCGCCGGACGACAAGCAGGATCTCGGCTTCTCCGGCTTCAAGCTGCGCCGCCCTGGCGCGACGCCCGACAAGTGGAGCGAGTTCGTCTCCTTCCAGGGCGCGACGTTCTTCCGCGCCATCGCCCAGGGGCAAATGTACGGCCTCTCCGCCCGCGGTCTGGCGATCAATGTTGGCGAGGCCGGCGGCGAAGAGTTCCCGACATTCGAGCGCTTCTGGATCGAGACGCCGGAGCCGAACGCCTCTTCGGTCGTCGTGCATGCGCTCCTGAACAGCCGCTCCACCACCGGCGTCTACCGCTTCACCATGAGGCCGGACACGTTCACCACCATCGACGTGGAATTGAACCTGTTCCCGCGCGAGGACATCACCCACGTCGGCCTCGGGGCACTCACCTCGATGTTCCTCTATGACGCGACGAGCCGCGCCCACTTCGACGACTTCCGCCCGGCCGTGCACGGTTCGGACGGATTGTCGGTCAGAACGGGCGGCGGCGAGACGATCTGGCGGCCGCTCGCCAATCCGAAAACGTTGCAGATTTCGGCCTTCGTCGACCAGAACCCGCGCGGCTTCGGCCTCGTCCAGCGGCATCGCGATTTCGACGACTTCTCAGATCTCGATGCCCGCTACGATCTGAAGCCCAGCTGCTGGGTCGAACCGATCGGCGACTGGGGCCAGGGCGCCATCGAGCTGATCGAGATCCCCTCCGACAGCGAAATCCACGACAACATCCTGTGCAACTGGCGTCCGCAGGCCAAGCTTCCCGCCGGCCAGGACTTCTCCGCCTCTTACCGGATGCATTGGGGCGCCGGGCGTCCGATCGCCTCGGATCTGGCGCTCGCCGCCAACACCGCCATCGGCCAGGGCAGTCAGGCGACGTTCCGCAAGGTCGTCATCGACTTCTCCGGCACCTTCCCGCCCGGGGTCGAGCCGAAGGCGGAGGTCTCGGCATCGGCTGGCAAGATCCAGTCGGTGGTCGTCAAAGCCAACCCGATCGCCCAAGGATTCCGCGTTAGTTTCGAACTCGACACGAAAAACACGACATTGTCCGAATTGCGCGCAATTCTGACTGACGGCACCAAACGTCTCAGCGAAACTTGGCTGTACCGCTGGACGGCCGGGTGATCCAAACGACCGGTTCAACAACACCACGGACGACCCCGCCCATGGACGGCACTCCGAATACGCCCAATTCGCCCCCTGACCTGAGCCTGTGGCCGGCCGTTCCGCACGAGAGCCGGCTCGAGATGCCTGTGCAGTCGCTCAGGAACTGGAATGGTCCGCGCCCATCGAGCGTCGACCGCAAGCCCGGCCGGCGGTGCGGCGTCTCGCGCCTGCTCGTGTTCGCCGGCGCCATCCTCCTATCGGCGTTCGGCATCAACGAGATGGTGCAGGTGGTGCAAGCGGGCGGCATCGTCGGCTTGAAGTGGCCGCTGTTGATCCTGTTCGCCGTCACCTATTCGTGGATCGCCTTTTCCGCCATGAGCGGCATCGCCGGCTTCATCGCCGGCTTTCTGTCGTCCCCCCGTCCCGTGCCGCGGCCGTTGAAGAGCCGCACCGCACTCGTCATGCCCGTCTACAACGAGAGCCCGGCGAGGACCTTCGGTGCGCTCGAAGCCATGGCCGAGGCGATCGTCGGCATGAACGCGGGAGCGAACTTCGAACTCTTCATCATCTCCGACACGACCGATTCGACCGTGTGGATCGAGGAGGAGGTTGCGTTCGAGCGGCTCAGGCATCGCCTCGCCGGCCGGCTCGCCGTCTGGTACCGCCGCCGCTACAAGAATACGGCGCGCAAGGCCGGCAACGTCGGCGACTTCGTCACCCGCTGGGGCGGCCGCTATGAGCATATGCTCATCCTGGACGCCGACAGTATCATGTCGGGCGAGACGCTCACTATGCTCGCCCAGCTGATGGAGGACGACCCCCAGGCCGGCATCATCCAGACGCTGCCGGTGATTGTGAACCGCAACACGCTGTTCGCTCGTCTGCAGCAGTTTGCCGGACGCATCTACGGACCGGTGATCGCCCGCGGTCTGGCCGTCTGGCACGGCCGCGACGGCAACTACTGGGGCCACAACGCCATCATCCGCACCCGCGCCTTCGCGGAATGCTGCGGGCTACCGGAGTTGCGCGGGCCGAAGCCGTTCGGCGGCCATATCATGAGCCACGATTTTGTCGAGGCGGCGCTCATCCGCCGCGGCGGCTGGGGCGTCTACATGCTGCCTTGGCTCGCCGGCTCCTACGAAGAAAGTCCCCCGTCGCTCCTCGACGTCGCCGCGCGCGACCGACGCTGGGCACAGGGCAACCTGCAACATATCCCGGTGATGTTCTCCAGCGGCCTCGCCTGGCCGAGCCGCATCCATTTTGCCACCGGCATCATGAGCTATCTCGCCTCGCCGATCTGGTTGGCGCTGTTGTTGACCGGCCTCGCCCTCGCCCTGCAGGCCCGCTTCATCCGGCCGGAATATTTCACCAACGATTTCTCGCTGTTTCCCGCCTGGCCGCGGTTCGATTCGGAACGCGCGTTGCAGCTGTTCCTCATCACCATGGGCGTTCTGCTGTTGCCCAAGGTGCTCGGCACCATCGAATCGATCCTCGACAAGCGCGTCCGCGCCGAGTCCGGCGGCGCGCTGTCGATTGTGGCAAGCATGCTGGTGGAGACGCTGTTGTCGGCGATCGTAGCGCCGGTGATGATGCTGATCCAGAGCCGGCACGTCATCGAGATCCTGTCGGGGCGCGATTCCGGCTGGAAGACGCAGCGCCGCGACGATGGCGGCATCCCGTTCCGCGAGGTCGTGCGTCAGCACTGGCAGCACACGCTGATCGGCATCATCATGGCGCTCGCCGCCTATGTGATCTCGCCGGCGATCCTCGCCTGGATGGCGCCGACCGTCTTGGGGCTGGTCGCGGCCATCGGCATTTCCTGGGCGAGCGCCTCGGCGATCGCCGGGCAGGCCTTCCGCCGGATGCATCTTCTCAATATCCCCGAAGAGATCGATCCGCCCGCCATCCTGACCGATACCGCCCGCCGCCAAGAAGTCGCCCTGGTGGAACTGCCGGAGATCGAGGACGGCCTGTCGGCCATCGTCGCCGACCGGCGGCTCAGGGAACTGCACGAGCGGCTGGTGCTGCCGCCGCCCCTCAGGCCGCGCGGCAAGCCGGATTTCGAGCCGGTGATGGCGGCGGCCAAGCTCGAGGAGGCGGTGACGCTCGAGGAGGCCCTGACGTGGCTGTCACCGAAGGAGCGCATGGCCGTGCTCTCCCAGCCGAAGCTGATTGCGTCGCTGGCGCGGCTGAAGGACACCCCGGACGTGCGCGCAATCGTTCAGGCGGCCAACGACTCCGAACCGAAGCGGGCGGGGTGAGCGGCGACGGCCGAAGGCCGTCGAAACGCTCCTGTGGAGCGTTTCGAGCCGCGAACGCGCCGAGCTCGGGCGAGGCGCCGGGGCGACGGCAGCGAAGCTGCCGGCAAATCGCTCCTGTGGAGCGTTTCGAGCCGCGAACGCGCCGAGCTTGGGCGAGGCGCCGGGGCGACGGGGCGACGGCAGCGAAGCTGCTGGCAAATTGCTCCTGTGGAGCGATTTGAGCCGCGAACGCCACGAGCCCAAGCGAGCGGCCGGGCCGTCCCGGCTTTCGGCCGGGAGGAAGAGCGCTTGTGGGGGGGCGAGCGACGAATGCCTCGAGCCTCAGGCCAGCGGCGTCACTCCCGCGCCAGATCGACGTAGTCGTGCTCGACGTCCTGCCAATCGCGCACCCGGTAGGCGCCATCGCCCTGCCGCGTCAGGTAGGTTGGCCCGATCGGCGCTTTGCCGTAGCCGCCAGGGATATCGAGAACATAGGCCGGCTGGCAGATGCCGGAGACGCGGCCGCGCAAGGACGCCACCAGTTGCTGCCCGCGCGCGATCGACACACGGAAGTGCGAGGTGCCGGCGGCAAGATCGAGATGATGCAGGTAATAGGGCTTCACCCGGAGCCGGACGAGCCCCCGCATCAGCGCTTCG
>JARLIT010000165.1 GCA_031291575.1 Ancalomicrobiaceae bacterium | reverse complement strand
GTTGACGTTGGTGACGTTGAACTTCGCTGTGACCTGACCGTCGAGCACCGGCTTGTCGAACAACACGTCGTAGTCGACCGTACCGACGATCGGCTGCTTGCTTCCGACGTCGATGCCGATGTTCTTCGCCACCGGGTTGGCATAGGCCGCGGATGGATTGTTGTCGGCGTAGACCCGGAACGTGTAGAGGTCGGCGTCGAAATACGTCTTTTCACCCTGTCCGCGCAGGTACACCGACGAGGTTGCTTCCAGCTGGTCGGTCGAGGCGAAGTGGTAGTCGGTGGCGAAGAGCGGATCCGACATCAGGATCCCGGTCCAGCCCCACTTCCACTGTTCGTTGATGTCGAAATCGCCCTTGACGTAGAGCGCGCCGCGCAGCTTGCGATCGCCGCTGGTGCCGGCAAAGGCCGATGGATCCGATTGATTGATGCCGATGGCACGGAACGACACGGTGCCATTCTCAAGCCGATGGCGCACTGTTACGTCGCCGAGGACACCCTGCCGGCTCATGTAGACCGGCTGCAGCGTTACGTCCCAATCCTGCGTCGGCGCCCAGAAGAACGGAGCGGAGAAGCCGGCACCGAGCTTGGTCGAGACGGTGTAGACCGGCCTCAGGAAGCCAGTCTTACGTGTGACCGACGGGTCCGGGTGCTGCATGTAGGGAACGTAGGCGATCGGCACGCCGAGGAGCTCCAGATTCGCATCCTCGTAATAGACCATCTTCTCCTGTTGGTTATGGATGATCTTGGCGGCGCGGATCTGCCAGAACGGCGGCTTTGCCGGCTCGTTCTCACAGCTCTGGCAGGCGTTGTAGACGCCATGCTCGAAGACCGTGATATTGCCATCCCGGCGCGTGGCCGTGGCGGCATCGAATTCCGACCGGTCGATCGATTCGACTTTGAGGGATTCGAAGAACCCCTGCTCGAATCCCTGGGTCACGTCGAGCTTGTTGGCCTTGATCAGGTTGCCGCTCGGTTCCGTCAGCCTGACCGAACCTTCTGCCACCACCCGCTTGGTCTTGGGGTAATAGATGACCTTGTCGGCCTGCAGCGTGTGCCGCTTGTAGTAGATCTGCACCTGCCCAACCAGCGTGACCGTGTCGGCATCCTTGTCGTAGATGCTTTGGTCGGCTTCCGCCAGCATGCGATCCGGCAGCGGCGCCACAGTTGCCTGCGCGGGCGTCTGTGCCACAGCATCGACCGGCGGCGGCGTCGGGGCTGTCTGGGTGAAGGAGGTTTCGGCGAAGGCGGGCCGGCCGACAGAGGCGAACGCCAGCGCAGCGAACAACGCCGCCAAGCCGGCCCCACGGCCGAGGCTACCGATGTCGACACCAATGACGGAGCCGGTCGTGCGGGCGCCAACCGGCTGCCGCGGTGCACGGATGCACCACGCCTCACTCCCGTCGCGTCTCGTGACGTGGCGGGCCATGATCAACCGTCCTCCTGGTACAGCAAAATGGTAAAACCCATCAGCGACGCTACTACTGCCGGAGCCCATGCCGCCAAGGCCGGGGGGACGATCCCGACACTGCCGAGACCTCGGGCGATCTCACCGATGACATAAAGCACGAAGCCCGCGACGGCGCCACTGAGAATGCGCCGTCCGATGTTGCCGAAGCGGAACACTCGCAAGGAAACTGCAGCCGCTATCAATACCATGGCGGCAAACAGCAGCGGCCGTGCCAGCAGAAGCTGGTACTGCAACTGATAGCCGAAGGCCGGCAGACCGGCGGCCTGGGAGGTCTCGATGAAAGTCGGTAGCTGCCAGAACGGCACCGAATCGGGCGACGCCAGCGCGTTCTTGACCTGGTCGGCAGTAAGGTACGTGGCGATCGTCATGGTCGCGAACGGCACCGGCAGTTGCTTCGCCTCATGCGCCGTACCGTTCTTCAATGTCCACCGGCCGGTCGAATAGTCGGCTTCGGCTGCGTCGATCCGGCGATGGAAGCGGCCGGTGCGGTCGAAGGTCATCGCCGTCACCTGCAAGAGCCGCGTGCCCTGGTCGAGCGATTCGTTGGCGTGCATGATCGACTCGCCGTCGGCGCCGTCCTGCCGGATCCAGGTTGCCGTCGAGGACGCCGCCGCGGCATAACGTGTTTCGTGCGCGAACATGTCGAGGGTGAGCAGGTCCGCCCGCTCCTTCAGATAAACACCGAGCGGATTGTAGATGGTCGAGGCGGCCGCGCCGATCACCACCGCCACCGTCAGCGCTGGTGCCGAGAATTGCCAGACCGAGATCCCAGCGGCGCGCGCGACCACCAATTCGAGCGTGCGCGACAGCGTCATGAACCCCCAGATCGCGCCGAACAGAACGGCAAACGGCATGATCAGCTCGCAGATCTGCGGCACGCGCATCACCGAGGCGACAGCCGCCATTGCTGCAGTGAAATCGGGACGTTCGGAGGTGCGGCGGAACAGTTCGAGGAAGTCTCCGAGATAGACGATGGCAAAGAACAATCCGAACACCGACAGGATGGTGCGGATGAAACGGCGCGAGATGTATAGGCCGAGCGTCTGGCCGATCATCATGCGGCTCTCCCGTTGGCGCCATTGCCTGGAATCAACCGTCGCACTGATCGCATTACCGCTTCGTAAACCGTATCGATCATGCGCTCGATTGGGCGCGGTATCGACAGGCTGCGGTCGGTCAAATGCACGAGAAGGCCGAATGCGGTGACCCCGAGCGGCACGGCGAAGGCGATCGGAATCGCGCTGGCGCTCGCCACCGTGGCGCTGACCGCGGCGAAATGGGCGGCGCGCACCAAGAGGGAGAGAACGAAGGTGCCGAAGATCGCCATGCCGCGATCTTGCCGCGTGGTGCGGGCATCGCCGAGCATCAGCAGAAGGATGACGCCGAAAGCGAGCGGCAATAGCGGCTGCGTCAGCCGGTCGACGATCTCGCTGCGAAACTTGGCGGCGTTCTTCAGGCCCTCGGGCGTATTGGGGTCGAGCGCGAACAGCTCTGTCATCGTGCGCTCGCTCGGCCGAAACGTCGGGATGGTGTTCTGAGCCGTCAGTTGCGACAGATCGAACGCGTAGGCCTCGAAATCGATGATGGACAGCTGTCCATCGTGGTTGGCCACCCGCTGCACGACTCCGTCGCGCATGATGAGGAGGGCCTTACCGGAGGTAGTGACCACCATCGCGTGGTCGGCGATATAGGTGTAGCCGATCTCCTTGTCGCGCTGGTCGTCGATCATCAGCCCGACGAGCGTGCCGTCGCCGCCGCGGCCGCGGATGTGGAAGGTCAGGCCCTTGTCGATCTCGGTGAATTTGCCCGGCCGGGCGATATTGGCGACGAGGTCCACGTTGATCTTGGTGAACTCGGCACGCAGCTGGTGTTGCGCAGCCGGGGCGACGTAGGTGGTAAACGCCAGCATAGCCAGCGCGGTGGTCAGACTGGCGACCATCACCGGGCGGGCCACCCTCATGCGCGAGCCGCCGGCCGCACTGATGATGACGAGTTCGCTGTCGGCATTGAGGCCGTGCAGCGTGAACACGCTGCCGATGACGAAGGCGAACGGCGTGATGATCACGATCAGGAACGGCAGGGCAAGGGCAGTCAATTCGAGGAAGACGGCGATGGTCTGGCCGCGCGCGGTCACCACGTTCATCTCGCGCAACGCCTCGGTCACCCACACGACACCGGCAAGCGCACAGAGGGCCATCAGCGAAGTGGCGATCAGACGTCCGAAGATGTAGCGCTCGATCAGTGCCAGCATGCGTGGGTGAACTCGGAAAGCCGTTCCGCTCAATTTGACGTGCCGGCGCTCCGCCGGCGGTGGGTGCTGCGCGCCTCAGCGCGAGGAAAGATCGATAGCGTCGCGGCGTCCGTTCGCCCCCGCGATTCCGTCTCTGCTTCGCCGGACGAGTGTACGGCTTGGTAACCATGACGCACCAGCGCCGCCGAGGCCAGCGCTACCGGCATGGTTAATGTCTTGTAAAGGCGATCTGCTGCTTGCAGTGGCGAACCGATCACGCCAAACTGTCCGTCCGTTCCCAGCCGCACCCGGGCCGCTTCGTGCCCCGGCGGCCGGCCGTTTTCCTGCCTTTGTGAACCGTCTTCCGGAGCCATAGATGCCGCAGCCCTCGTTGTCTTTCGCCAAGCCTGCCCAGCCGACGCACGGCGTCGCCGTCGTGTTCGTCGCCGAGGCGGCCACGCTCGGTCGCGACGCGACCGCGCTCGATGCGGAGGTCGGCGGCGCCATCGTCCGCGCCTGTTCGAAGGCCGCCTTCACCGGCAAACTCGCCCAGACCCTCGATATCGTCGCGCCCGCGGGCAGCGAACTCGATCGCATTCTCGCCGTCGGTATCGGCAAGGTGGGGGATTTGAAGTCGACTGACTGGATCCGCATCGGAGGAGTGATCGAGGGCAAACTCGCCGAATTCAAGGCCGAGGCCGGCACCGTGCTGGCCGAGATCCCCGGCGAGACGCTGCTGTCCGCCGCCGATACCGCCGATCTCGCCCTCGGCATCGAGCTGCGCGGCTACACCTTCGAGCACTACAAGACGAAGAAGAAGGACGAGGACAAGGCACCGAAGGAGCGCAAGGTGACGATCGCCAGCGAGGGCCATTCCGCTGCTAAGAAGGCGCATGCCGCGCGGACTGCCGTGGCCGCCGGCGTCAATCTCGCTCGCGACCTCGTCATCGAACCGGGCAACGTCCTGTCGCCGGCCGAATTCGCCGAGCGCGCGCAGAAGTTGGAGAAGCTCGGCGTCGAGGTCGAGGTCCTCGGCGAGAAGGAGTTGAAGAAGCTCGGTTTCGGCGCCCTGCTCGGCGTCGCACAAGGGTCCGCCCGGTCGCCCCGCGTTGTCATCTTCAAGTGGAACGGTGCGAAGGCGAAGGATGCCCAGCCGATCGCCTTCGTCGGCAAGGGCGTCACCTTCGATTCGGGCGGCATCTCGATCAAGCCGGCCGCCGGCATGGAGGACATGAAGGGCGACATGGCGGGGGCTGCCGCGGTGACCGGCCTCTTTAGCGCGCTGGCCAAGCGTAAGGCCAAGGTGAACGCCATCGGCGCCATCGGGATCGTCGAAAACATGCCCGACGGCAACGCCCAGCGTCCCGGCGACATCGTCACTTCGCTGTCCGGCCAGACAATCGAAATCATCAACACCGATGCCGAGGGCCGGCTCGTCCTCGCCGACGTCGTCTGGCACGTGCAGGAGACGTACAAGCCGAAGTGGATCATCGACCTGGCGACCTTGACCGGCGCGATCCTGGTCGCACTCGGCAAGACCCACGCCGGCCTGTTTTCCTCCTCCGACGAGTTGGCCGAGCGGCTGGCGAAGGCCGGCGAGGCGACCGGCGAACTGGTCTGGCGCATGCCGCTCGGGTCCGACTACGACAAGCTGATCGATTCGACTTTCGCCGACATGAAGAATACGGGCGGCCGCAACGCCGGCTCGATCACCGCGGCGCATTTCATCAAGCGCTTCACCAACGACGTGCCCTGGGCGCATCTCGATATCGCCGGCACCGGCATGGACAGCACGCAGACCGATACCAACAAGGTCTGGGCTTCTGGCTGGGGCGTGCGCCTGCTCGATCGGCTCGTCGCCGACTACTACGAGGAGTGAGCAGTGACGGCGGCTCTGCCGCCGGCAAAACGCCATAGGGCGTTTTGAACTGCGAACGCGGTGAGTGAGCTCGGGCGAGCGGCAGACGCCGCCGAGGCGCCTCGGCGCAGCGGAAAACAGCTCGGGTCGCGCCATGTCCGCGGCGACCCGCGCCCGCAACGGGGCAACCGGCTTCCGCGCGGCGCTGACGCGCCACAGCTCGCGGTGGCCAGGCGCCCACGCCTCAGGTCTTGCCGGCCAGCCTCAGTTCTTGATCGTCACGTGATTGCGGACGACGACCTGCTCGGTTGATCCGAAGCGGGTGCGATAGACGAATTCGAACTCGAAATAATCCTCGCCCCGATAGCCCGGGTCGATCTTGTAGGCAAAGTCGTAGGCGTTGCCGCGAGCGTAGATGCCGTGGGCCGGCTTTACCAGCGTCTTCGCCGAGACTATTCCGCCGGCAAACCAAGATGTGAAATGGCAGGTCGCGCCCGGCGTGGCTGTGATGTTGCGATCGACGGTACACCCGCCGCAGTACTTGATGGCCCCGAACTCGCAGCCGGCCGATGCGGGTGGGGCGGAGGCGACCGAAACGCTGGCGAGGCCGCCGACGATTATCAGAAAGTGCAGTGGTTTCATGGCTCTAGAGCCAAGATTCGAATGCGAATACTATGTCGGCGGGCCGATTGCGAGTCAAATAAGATTAGGCTCCCGCGCGCATACTTCCTGCCGGAGGTTGCATCTGGCCACCGTCTGCTGTGTCACCAGCCGTGGTGAAGGTTCGCGCGAAGAGCCTTTCCGCCACCGGCCTAATTACTAGTGACGCTGTTGCGCAGCACGACCCGCTGCTTGCCGCCGCTGCGGTCGAGGTAGACGACCTCATATTCGAAATAGTCGGCGCCCTTGTAGCCGGGCTGCACCTGATAGGCGAGGTCATAGGCGTTGGCATGGGCGAAGATGCCGTGCTTCGGCCGGACCAAAGTGGTGGTCGAGACGACGCCTCCGCTGAACCGCGATGCGAAGCGGCAGGCCGAGCCGCCGGAAACCGTGATGGCGATGTCGATCGAGCAGCCGCCGCAGAAAGGCGGCCGGCTGAAGGTGCAATCTGCCGCTGCCTCGCCGACACCGGCCGTCATCGCCAGCGCCACGCCTGCCAGAATTCCGAAGATCCTTCTCATCTGTCGGCCTCCTCGATCGATCATTCGCAGTAGGTGCGCCCGTAGGCGGTGAAACAATGGTTGCCGGCCTTCGGCTGTGCGCTCGGCTGCTGGCGTTGCGGCCTCTCGCGCGTATCCTGCTGCACGCGCCTCTGCACCGCGACGCACTTGCCGACGGCGTTCAGTCGTTCGCCGTCGCCGCAGGTCTTGGCGACGCATTGCCCATCCTTGAGCGTTTCCTTCACTGAGCAGGTCGGCGGGCAGACTCGGCTCGGCCGGCCCTTCAGCGCCTGCATGAGGTCGTCGGAGGGGGCGTCGAACTGCTTGGAGATCGACGCGTACTTGCGGAATTCGGCGAGCGCGGTCTGTGTCGAGGCCGCCTTCCAGTTGCCGTCGAGCGCCCCGGAATAGCAGCCGACGCGTTGCAACTCGCGCTGGACGTCGGCAGCGTTGATCGGCGGCGGTGCACTGCCCTGCGGTGGTTCGGCCGGGGGATTGGTCTTCGGCGGCTCGACCGCGGCGATCTGCGGCGTGTTCGGCTTCAGCCTGGAGCGCGCTTCATCGACCTGGCCGCGCTCGGCTGAGCAGGCGGGGTCGGCGGCGACGAGATCAAGCGCCACGCCGTTGTTGTGGGCGATGGCATCGATGATATCGAGCATGCACCGGTTGTGCGCTTCCTGCTGGCGCCGGGCCTCCTCCGCCTTCTTCGCGTCCTCTGCCTGCTGTCGGGCCAACTCGGCCTGACGGACCTGTTCGGCCTGTTTTGCGGCCTCCGCCTGCTGTCGGGCCAACTCGGCCTGACGGACCTGTTCGGCCTGCTTGGCGGCGTCCGCCTGCTGGCGCGCCAACTCGGCCTGACGGACCTGTTCGGCCTGCTTGGCGGCCTCCGCCTGCTGTCGGGCCAACTCGGCCTGACGGACCTGTTCGGCCTGGTTGGCGGCTTCCGCCTGCTGGCGCGCCAACTCGGCCTGACGGACCTGTTCGGCCTGCTTTGCGGCGTCAGCCTGT
>JARLIT010000164.1 GCA_031291575.1 Ancalomicrobiaceae bacterium | reverse complement strand
TTGGTCGGGGCAGCAGGATTCGAACCTGCGACCTGTAGTACCCAAAACTACCGCGCTACCAGGCTGCGCTATGCCCCGCCGATGCGACGCCGCCGATGGCGCCATCGCTGCAACAACAACCACCGCCGACCTTCAGCCCGAAATCGGGACCGGCCTCCACATGTGGTTGGTAGATCCTCGAACTCGACCGGTCAACCCCAGCGACCCCCCGGCGATCCAAGCGAAACAACCATCCGAACGACCGCCGCCAAGCCATTCAGGGTCTCGGCGAGACGATGCCAACCGGCCAGGAAACTCTCTGGCCGTCATCGCAAGTGCCGGCCCTGATGATTCCGGCGTTGCCGCCGGAACAGAACAGGCTCTAGATCCTAGCACTCTGCCGGTCAACCCCGGCCGAAGTGCGTTTCACGCCGAACCGAAACCGTCCAGTTCGTGTTCGCCGGTCGGAGGCTGCCGCCAGAGCCACGCATCCGAGAGCCGCACCGAGCCGGTCCCCGATATCTGCATCCTCCTGCCGTGGCTCGCGGCCACTGCATCACGTCCAAGTTGACGCGAGGCAGCCGCGCCGACCCGGCCGCCAGCCGCTCCCCCCGTTCATGCCGCCGCAGTGATCGTGCTGGTGACCGCAGCGAGGGCGGCCTCCGCCTTCGACCCATCCGGCCCTCCGGCCTGGGCGAGATCCGGACGGCCGCCGCCTCCCTTGCCGCCCAGCACCTCCGAGCCGACCTTGACCAGATCGACCGCATTGAAGCGGCCCGTCAGGTCCTCGGTGACGCCCGCGACGATGCCGGCCTTGCCGTCGTCGCTCACGCCGACGAATACGACGATGCCGGAGCCGACCTGCTTCTTGCCCTCGTCGACCAGCGCCTTCAGATCCTTCGGCGCAATGCCGTTGACGAGCCGCGCCAGCAGCTTGAAAGAGCCGACGGGGACAACGCCGTCGCTCGTGGCTCCGCCGCCCATGGCGAGCTTCTTCTTGGCGTCATTCAATTCGCGTTCGAACCGGCGGCGTTCCTCGATGAGGGTCTCGATGCGTTGCGACACCTCTGCCGGCGGACAGCGCAACAGCGCTGCCAGCTCGCGCACACGATGATCCTGCCCATTCAGGTAGTGGCGGGCTTCCTCCCCGGTCAACGCCTCGATCCGGCGCACGCCAGCGGCAACGCCGGAATCGGACAATACCGTGATGAGACCGATCTCGCCGGTGCGCGACACGTGCGTGCCGCCGCAGAGCTCGATTGAGAACGTCGCATCGGCATGCTCGCCCGCAGGCCAGCTGCCCATCGAGACGACGCGCACCTCGTCGCCGTACTTCTCGCCGAACAGCGCTCTCGCGCCGGACGCAACGGCGTCGTCGACCGCCATCAGTCGTGTCGTCACCGGCTCGTCGGCCAGTACGACGCGGTTGGAAATATCTTCGACTCGAGCCAATTCGGCTTCGGAGATCGGCTTGGGGTGCGAAATATCGAAGCGCAGCCGCTCCGGCGTCACCAGCGAGCCCTTCTGGGCCACGTGCTCGCCGAGAACCGACCTGAGCGCCTCGTGCAGCAGATGGGTGGCCGAATGGTTGGCGCGGATGGCCGAGCGGCGGCGGTGATCGACCCTCAGCCGGACCGGCGTACCAATCGGCAAATTGCCCTGAACGACCTCGCCGGAATGGACGAACAGGCCGCCGCCGAGCTTCTGCGTATCGTCGACCCGGAAAGCACCACCCGCAAAGCTGATCTCGCCGGCGTCGCCGACCTGACCTCCCGACTCGCCATAGAACGGCGTCTGGTTGACCACGACCGAGCCCTTGGCTCCCGCCGCGAGCGTGGCAACTTTGGCCCCGTCGGCGACAAGCGCCGTGACCACTGCCTCGGCATCTTCCGTGTCATAGCCTAGGAATTCGGTGGCGCCGACCTCCTCGCGGATCTCGTACCAGATCGTCTCGGAGGCTGCCTCGCCCGAGCCGGCCCAGGATGCGCGTGCCTCCTTCTTCTGCCGCTGCATCGCCGCCTGGAACGCATCGGTATCGACGCCGATCGATCTGGTCCTCAGTGCGTCCTGCGTCAAATCCAGCGGGAAGCCATAGGTGTCGTAGAGCTTGAATGCTGTCTCGCCATCGAGCACATCGCCCGGGGCGAGCGCTCCGGAGGCCTCGTCGAGCAGGCTCAGCCCGCGCTCGAGCGTGTTGCGGAAGCGCGTCTCCTCGAGCCTCACCGTCTCCGAAATCAGGAGTTCGGCCCGCTGCAGCTCGGGGTAGGCACGACCCATCTGCGCGATCAGCGCCGGGATCATCTTGTAGATGACCGGATCGCGCGCGCCCAGGAGGTGCGCATGGCGCATGGCACGGCGCATGATGCGCCGCAGCACGTAGCCGCGGCCCTCGTTCGAAGGCAGCACGCCATCGGCAATCAGGAAGCACATGGAGCGCAGATGGTCGGCGATGACGCGATGGCTGGCGCGGCTCTCTCCCACAGCCGGCACGCCGATCAGATCGACCGACGTGGCGATCAACGCCTTGAACAGATCGATGTCGTAATTGTCATGCACGCCTTGCAGCACGGCGGCAACCCGTTCGAGCCCCATGCCGGTGTCGATCGACGGCTTCGGCAGCGGCACGCGCGTGCCGTCGGCGAACTGCTCGTACTGCATGAAGACGAGATTCCAGATCTCGATGAAGCGGTCGCCATCGGCGTCCGGCGATCCCGGAGGACCACCCCAGACCTCCGGCCCGTGGTCGTAGAAGATCTCCGAACACGGACCGCAAGGACCGGTGTCGCCCATCTGCCAAAAATTGTCGGACGTCGGGATGCGGACGATGCGCTCGTCCGGCAGGCCGGCGATCTTCTTCCACAACCCGAATGCCTCATCGTCGGTGTGGTAGACGGTCACCGTCAGCTTGTCAGCCGGCAGGCCGAACTCCTTGGTGATCAGCGTCCAGGCGTAATAGATCGCCTGATCCTTGAAGTAGTCGCCGAAGGAGAAGTTGCCGAGCATCTCGAAGAATGTATGATGCCTGGCCGTATAGCCGACGTTGTCGAGGTCGTTGTGCTTGCCGCCGGCGCGTACGCTCTTTTGCGCCGTGGAGGCTCGCGAATAGGGGCGCTTCTCGATGCCGGTGAACAGGTTCTTGAATTGCACCATGCCCGAATTGGCGAACATCAGTGTCGGATCGTTGCGCGGTACGAGCGGGCTCGACGGAACGATCTCGTGCCCGTTGCGCGCGAAATAGGCAAGGAAGGTCGACCGGACATCGCTGAGATCGAAATGATTGACGCCACTCATGGATAATTCCCGGATCCTGCTGCTGGGACGTGCCAAGGTTCTTATCTTTCCGCAGGCTGATTGTCCATGATTGCCATCGTCCGCGCCTCCACCACGGTGGCCGGATGCCGCGGTATTACCGCAGCGCGCCCCGGCAGGATCGCTCGTCGGGCGCGGCGATCCAATGCCCTCAAGGCAGGGCACGCCCGATCGCGATGCCGTCAGAGGCGGCTATCCGGCGGTTGCATCCCCCAATCTCCCGCGGTCGACGGGCCGACGCTTCACCCTTCAGCCGGATCGTCCGTATCTGAATGCATGCCACCCAAGCCAGACGACAGCAGGTCGCAGAAGCCTCGCTCGACTGACACCACTCCGGTCGCCGGACCGGCCTCAGTCGAACACGCCGGAAGCCCGGGATCGCCCGAATTAGTCGACGACCGGGCCGTCCTCATCCTCGGCCGTGCCCGTCGGCAGGATCTTATCGGCGATGAGGCCGGCGTTCTGGCGGATCGCGGCCTCGATACGCTTGGCGACTTCGGGATGTTCGCGCATGAACAGCTTGGCGTTCTCGCGGCCCTGGCCGATGCGCTGGCTCTCATAGGAAAACCAAGATCCAGACTTCTCGACGATGCCGGCTTTGACGCCGATGTCGATCAACTCGCCGACCTTGGAGACGCCCTCACCATACATGATGTCGAATTCAACTTCCTTGAACGGGGGAGCGAGCTTGTTCTTGACCACCTTCACCCGCGTCTGGTTGCCGGTCATCTCGTCCTTGTCCTTGATGGCGCCGATGCGGCGAATATCGAGGCGGATCGAGGCATAGAACTTCAGTGCATTGCCGCCGGTCGTCGTCTCGGGATTGCCGAACATGACGCCAATCTTCTGGCGGATCTGGTTGATGAAGATGACCATGGTCTTCGACTTCGAGATCGAGCCGGTCAGCTTTCTGAGCGCCTGGCTCATCAGCCGCGCCTGCAGACCGGGCAGCGAATCGCCCATTTCGCCCTCGAGCTCGGCTTTCGGCGTCAGCGCCGCGACCGAATCGATCACGAGCACATCGAGCGCCCCGGAACGCACCAGCGTGTCGCAAATCTCCAGTGCCTGTTCGCCGGTATCTGGCTGGGAAATCAGCAAGTCGTCGAGATTGACTCCCAACTTCCTGGCATAGATCGGGTCGAGCGCGTGTTCGGCGTCAATGAAGCCGCAGACTCCGCCCTTCTTCTGCGCTTCGGCGACGCAGTGCAGCGCCAAAGTTGTTTTGCCAGAAGATTCCGGTCCGTAAATCTCGACAACGCGACCGCGCGGCAGACCACCGATGCCGAGCGCAATATCGAGACCGATCGAGCCGGTTGAGACTGTGTCAATCTCCACCACCTTGCCCTGGCCGAGCCGCATGATCGAGCCCTTGCCGAACGAGCGCTCGATCTGCGCCAACGCCGCGTCGAGTGCTTTGGTCTTGTCCATGCCGTCCCCCTCGACGAGGCGGAGTGAAGCCTGTGCCATCGTCACCTTCTCCTTATCCTACCGGCGCGGCTGCGCCAAAACCAAAATCAATGTA
>JARLIT010000022.1 GCA_031291575.1 Ancalomicrobiaceae bacterium | reverse complement strand
TCGCGCTCGGCGCGGCGGGCTTCCCGGGCTTCCGCGATTGCAAGGCGTTCCGCCTGCTTGGCCGCACGGGTTGGCTCAGCGGCCTCCTGGGTGGCGCGATAAGCCTGAAGAAGCGCTGCCTTCGCCTCGGCAGCAGCTTTGCGACGGTCAGAAAGGTCACTGTTTCCGATGTTTTTCAAATCTTAGTTCCAGTTGAGGTGTCATGCCGATTGGGTCATGACTTTTTGTCACGATTCGAAACGGGGCTTGCGGCCGGCAACACGTTGTCTTGCACTTCTTTGGCAAGACAGGCCTCGCGCAGCCGCAGAGTCATTTCCTGCCCGGAGACCACAAGACCGTCGACGTCTTCAGAGGCGCGTTTGCGTGCAAAGAGCCGTGATTGGTCATGCCATCTCTGGGGCGCTCGCCAAGCGAGCGGTAACATAAAGGCCAGGCAAATTGCCTGACCTCGCTTGATCACATGCTTTCGACGTTGCCCAGCGCATTCGTGGTCAAAGGAAAGCGCATGCCGATTCAGGCAGCCTTGAGATTGCAGGCCGACATCTTGCCCGACTTGGAGTCGCGCTCGAGGTCGTAGCTGATCTTCTGGCCTTCGACGATTTCCTGCATCCCAGCGCGCTCGACGGCCGAGATGTGAACAAAGGCGTCAGGGCCGCCGTTGTCGGGTTGGATGAAGCCGAAGCCTTTTGTGGAGTTGAACCATTTAACTGTGCCAGTGGTCATGACGAACGCTTTCATAGCAAGATAGAGGACCACGACGCGGGAGCGTCGAGGATGGTGACAACGATGTTTTAAAGGGAGGTTTCGTTCAGGGCGCGGTGCCAATCGCGCAATAACTGAATCTCAGCAAGAAAATATCGCCGCGTGACCATAGGCGTTGGGGGGCTGACTGTCAACTTTCATTGTTCTGCTCCTTGATATCGCACGCGCGGCACGAGGCGCCCCGTTGGACTGACCGCTCATCGGCCCGGCTGGTAGCGATCGCCGGGCATGGCCCAGGTTGGTGACGGCTTCCAGCCACTTAGGGCCGAGCACGACCCGGCATCCCGGGTCACCCAACAGCGCCAAAACCGAATCAAGGCGAGCGGAGCACGGCGTTCTTCGTAGAACACCTATGCCCGCGCTTGCTTAGTGGTCGGCCGGCGGCTTAGTAAGGCGCCGCCAGCGCTGCAGCCGGCCAGCCCCGCATGATGACCTCACCTGAGCTCGGGAACCGCATGATCCGCCTTGAGAACATCTCCAAACAGAACAGCCACCGGATCCTTTTCATCGAGGCATCCGCCGCGCTGCTGCGGGGCGAGAAGATCGGGCTGGTCGGCCCGAACGGCGCCGGCAAGACGACGCTGTTCCGCATGATCACGAGCGAAGAGCAGCCGGACGAGGGGCAGGTCGCGGTCGATCGTGGCGTGACGATCGGCTATTTCAACCAGGATGTCGGCGAAATGTCCGGCCACAGCGCCGTCGCAGAGGTGATGAACGGTGCCGGGCCGGTCAGCACTGTTGCGGCCGAACTTCGGGAACTGGAGGCGGCGATGGCCGATCCCGACCAGGCCGACGACATCGATGGGATCATCGAGCGCTACGGCGAGGTGCAGCACCGGTTCGAGGAGCTGGACGGCTATGCGCTCGAAGGCCGGGCGCGCGAAGTGCTGTCGGGCCTGTCGTTTTCGCAGGAGATGATGGATGGCGACGTCGGCGCCCTGTCCGGCGGCTGGAAAATGCGCGTCGCGCTCGCCCGCATTCTCCTGATGCGCCCCGACGTCATGCTGCTCGACGAGCCGTCGAACCATCTCGATCTGGAAAGCCTGATCTGGCTGGAACAATTCCTGAAGGGCTACGAGGGCGCGCTGATGATGACCTCGCACGATCGCGAGTTCATGAACCGCATCGTCACCAAGATTGTCGAGATCGACGGTGGCCAGCTGACGACCTATTCCGGCGACTATGAATTCTACCAGCAGCAGCGCGCGTTGAACGAGAAGCAGCAGCAGGCGCAGTTCGAACGCCAGCAGGCGATGCTGGCCAAGGAACTGAAGTTCATCGAGCGGTTCAAGGCGCGCGCCTCGCACGCCAGCCAGGTGCAGAGCCGCGTCAAGAAGCTCGACAAGATCGATCGAGTCGAGCCGCCGAAGCGGCGGCAAACGGTGTCGTTCGACTTCCAGCCGGCACCGCGCTCGGGCGAGGATATCGTCAGCCTGAAGAACGTCTCGAAGCGCTATGGCAGCCGCACCATCTACGACGGGCTCGATTTCGCCATCCGCCGCAAGGAACGCTGGTGCATCATGGGCGTCAACGGCGCCGGCAAGTCGACGCTGCTGAAGCTCGTCACGGGGACGACCGAGCCGGATGACGGGTCGGTTGCGATCGGCGCCAGCGTCAAGCTGGGCTATTTCGCCCAGCACGCCATGGAAATCCTCGACGGCGACCGCACGGTGTTCCAGTCGCTGGAGGACGCCTTTCCACAGGCGGGGCAGGGTTCGCTCAGATCGCTGGCCGGGTGCTTCGGCTTTTCCGGCGACGACGTCGAGAAGAAGTGCCGCGTCCTCTCCGGCGGCGAAAAGGCGCGTCTGGTCATGGCGATCATGCTGTTCGATCCGCCGAACTTCCTCGTCCTCGATGAGCCGACCAACCACCTCGATCTCGACACCAAGGAAATGCTGATCACGGCGTTGCAGGAGTACGAGGGAACGATGCTGTTCGTGTCGCACGACCGGCATTTCCTGAGCCGCCTGTCCAATCGCGTCTTGGAGCTGACGCCCGAGGGCATTCACCAGTATGGCGGCGGCTATACGGAATATGTGGCACGCAGCGGTCACGAGGCGCCCGGCCTTGCGGTGTAGGGACTTGGCCAACCCCGGTCATGGAAAGCTTTTCCAAGATGTCGCGCTGGCGACATGGTCATGAAGCCTTGTTTGACTGGCCGACATATTCGCGATGTTTCCGAAATCGCCAGACGTGTATCGAAGCGTAACAATCGAGCGACAGGCATCCCGCATCACGGGCATTTCGGAATATTCACTGGAGCGACGCCAGAAGATCGACACTTCGGCGCCAAGGCCGCCAACGTCACGATTGTGCAGCCTGACCGATCCGCCGATCGTCGCGGCCAGTTGCTGCGCCATGGCAAGGCCAAGCCCCGTGCCGCCGGTCTCCCGGTTGCGTGACGGCTCGAGCCGATAGGACGGCTGCATCACGACCTCCAGCCTGTCTTCGGCAACACCCGTCCCTCGATCCATCACAGAAACGAGAACTTCCATTTCCTCCGGCGCTCGATGCTGACTTCCGCGGCGCCGCCGAACTTCAGAGCACTATCGATCAGACCCATCAATATACGAGCAATGCATACGGTTATGTGGACGTAGTCCTCTGCGTCGACCCAGTCACGGTGACCGACTTTGCTGTATCACGATAGTCCTAGGCGGTGCTTTCAGCAAATAAGACGAAATCCATGCGGGAGAATTTCTCGGTATTGCCACGGGCGCTGCGCGCATCAAGTTGATTTCCGCGCCAGATTGACCCGTCTATCGATGTGCGGGAGCCGGTCAGGTCCGCAAGATTCGACACCGCTGTCAAACTTCGAGGTGGCGGATGTGATCGGAGCGCGATGCAAGACGGGTCGATCGGGCGCGGCAATCAACAGTCACGCGAACGTGAGCAAAGTGCACCCGTCCTCCGATGCCAGTTTGCGCGAACTGAAAGCCGCTCCCGCCCAGATTGGGAAGACGACTTCGATTGGTGTCGCCATCATGTGGCTTTCGCCCCAGTGGAGCGGATTTGACATTTGAGCCCCCGCGAGTTGTGCGGCCAACTCAAATGTCCAATTCAAAGCTCCACGAGACTCGATGACAAGCTGGTGGTCCTGGGCTCCGACATTCGCGCAAGAGCGCGCGGCAAGCGGGATGCCAATGTCGGAGTCGGACCACTGGCGAGGGGCTGCACCGTCTGAGGTCGTGATTGCGTAAGGTTTTGACAACAGCGTCCTTTCGCGTGGCCGATCGATACGAGGCCTGGACATCTGTCCTGGTCGAACTGGGCTTGAGCGGCGAGCCCCCCGCGGGCGCGACCGACTATCGTGCGAGCCTTTCCGTCTCCATCGCCGCGGCGCTCACGCGCCTTACCTTCGATGCCGACAGTTCTCCGGTCCGGCGCCTGCAGACCAACATCCGCAAAGTCGCATGGGATCAATACTGGATCTATCGCGAGATCGGCCGCGGCGCCCACATTCAATTCGGCGAGCGGGAGTTTACGACCTTGCCGGGCGACATCATGATTGCGGATGCCGATACGCCGTTCCACACGCTGGCCACCCATAGTTATCATCACGATCTTTGGATGATTCCGCGCGGGGTTCTGGATCGGCATTTGCCGCCGCTGCCGCGTCCGCTGGTGATCCATTTTCCGGCATCGGCGGGCTTGGCCAGCTTGCTCGTCGCCTATCTCGACGCGCTGTCGCATCTGGACGATCTACCGGACGGCATGAGTGCGAT
>JARLIT010000163.1 GCA_031291575.1 Ancalomicrobiaceae bacterium | reverse complement strand
GCAATCTGATTGCAGGTTTCACATAGTCTTAGCGGGTGCAAAAGTCAATCTCGACGGAAGTGGGAGCTGCCGCGCGGGTAAGCATGGAGCGCTCCGATCGGGAGGCTCGGCTCGGAGCGGGTGACGCGGCCTGCGGCGCCGCGCACCGCTTGCGTCTCATTCCCGACAATGCCTGTCGGCCCATGTCCGACGCGCGACGCAGCCCTGTCGGACCACCTGTCAATATTCAAATAACATACTGATATAAAACACTTTTCATATTTTCTGTCGCGTGGCACCGCGCTTGCATCGCCCTTGCCGAACCCGATGGGACGTACGCGAGAGGGGTGTTGTCCATGTCGTTAGCCGCCAAGATCCAGGATGTCTTCAACGAGCCGGGCTGCGACAAGAACCAGGCCAAGGACGCCAAGGCCAAGAAGAAGGGCTGCGCCAAGCCGTTGACCCCGGGGGCGGCGGCGGGTGGATGCGCCTTCGACGGCGCCAAGATCGTGTTGCAGCCGATCACAGACGTCGCCCACCTCATTCATGCGCCCTTGGCCTGCGAGGGCAACTCCTGGGACAACCGCGGCGCCGGCTCGTCGGGCTCGGATTTATGGCGGCGGTCGTTCACGACCGACCTGACCGAACTCGACATCGTCATGGGCCAGGGCGAGAAGAAGCTGTTCAAGGCCATCCGCGACATCAAGGAGAGGCACAATCCGCCGGCGGTATTCGTCTATTCGACCTGCGTGACGGCGCTGATCGGCGACGACATCGACGCGGTTGCCAAGCGTGCCGCCGAGCGTTTCGGCCTGCCGGTCATTCCGGTCAACGCGCCGGGCTTCGTCGGATCGAAGAACCTCGGCAACAAGCTTGCCGGCGAAGCGATGCTCGACCATGTCATCGGCACGCACGAGCCGGACGATGTCAGCCCGTATGACATCAATATCCTCGGCGAATTCAATCTGGCCGGCGAATTCTGGATGGTAAAGCCGCTCCTCGACCGGTTGGGCATCCGGGTCAGGGCCTGTATCCCCGGCGATGCCCGCTATATCGACGTCGCCTCGGCGCACCGGGCCAAGGTGACGATGATGGTGTGCTCGACCGCGCTGATCAATCTGGCGCGAAAAATGGAGGAGCGCTGGGGCATCCCGTATTTCGAGGGCTCGTTCTACGGCATCACCGACACGTCGGAAGCGCTCCGGACCATCGCCAAGCTGCTCGTCAGCCAAGGCGCCGAGCGCGATCTGATCGAGCGCACAGAAGCCCTCATCGCGGACGAAGAGGCGATCGCTTGGGAGAAGATCCGCGCCTTCCGGCCACGGCTTCAGGGCAAGCGCGTCCTCCTCAACACCGGCGGGGTGAAGTCCTGGTCGGTGGTCAACGCGCTGATGGAGGTCGGCATCGAGATCGTCGGCACCTCGGTGAAGAAGTCGACCGTCGAGGATAAGGAGCGGATCAAGCAAATCCTCAAAGACGAGAACCACATGTTCGAGTCTTTGGCGCCGCGCGATCTGTACAAGATGCTCAGCCAGAGCCAGGCCGACATCATGCTGTCGGGCGGGCGCACCCAGTTCATCGCCTTGAAGGCGAAAATGCCTTGGCTCGACATCAACCAGGAGCGCAACCACGCTTTCGCCGGCTACGACGGCATGGTGGAATTGATCCGCCAGATCGACATCGCACTTCATAACCCGGTGTTCGCGCAGGTGCGGGAGCCGGCGCCTTGGGACGAGGAAGGCCGGGTCGAGGGACCGTTCATCGGCATTCCTTCGTCCTTCGCGGCTCGCCCTCAGGGCGAGGCGCCTCAGGATGACGGAGGGCTGATGGGCTCTATCGCTCGCCTTCATGATGAGGCTCGAGCGGAAGCGAACCTCGAACCATGGCGCGCGAACAGCCCTCCTTCCCCGCGCGCGCGCCGCAAGAAATTCGCCGACGGCTCCCTCAACGATTCCGACGACTGCTGAGGCACCATGGCCAAGATCCGCAACGAACCCAAGTCGTTCTCGGTCAACCCGTTGAAGTCGTCGCAGCCGTTGGGCGCGGCGTTTGCTTATCTGGGGGTGGCGAACGCCATGCCGCTGTTCCACGGGAGCCAGGGCTGCACCTCCTTCGCGCTCGTCCTGTTCGTGCGCCACTTCAAGGAGACGATTCCCCTGCAGACGACCGCCATGGACGAGGTGTCGACGGTCTTAGGCGGCGCCGATCATCTGGAAGAGGCGATCGTCAATCTGAAGAACCGCACCAACCCGAGCCTGATCGGCGTCTGCACGACGGCCTTGGTGGAGACCCGCGGCGAGGATTTTGCCGGCGATCTCGCCAATATCCGGAAGAAGCAGGCGGACCTCCTCGGCGACACGCACGTCGTGCTCGCCTCGACGCCGGATTTTTCCGGCGCCATCGAGGAGGGCTGGTCGAAGGCGGTCACCGGCATGATCGAGACGATCACCGCCGAGCCGCAGCGAAAGGATCCGAAACGCATCGTCCTCCTGCCCGGCTGGCACCTGACGGTCGCCGACATCGAGCTCATCCGCGAGATGGTGGAGAGCTTCGGCCTCACCCCGACGATCCTGCCCGATATCTCCGGTGCGCTCGACGGCACCGTGCCGGGCAAATGGATCCCGACCACCTACGGCGGCTGCCCGGTTGCTGACATCGAATCCTTGGGCGAATGCGCCCACGCCATCGCCATCGGCGAACAGATGCGCAAGCCGGCGCAAGCGCTCCGGGCCAAGGCCGGCGTGCCCTTCACGCTGCTGAGGACGCTGACCGGCCTCAAAGCCTCCGACGATTTCGTCACGTTGCTCGCCCGGCTCTCCGGAATGGCGGTTCCGGCAAAACTCCGCCGCCGCCGCTCGCAGCTTTGCGACGCGCTCCTCGACGGCCATTTCCACTTCGGGGGCAAGAAGATCGCCATCGCCGCCGAACCCGACCACCTGTACATGCTGTCGTCGTTCTTCGCCGATCTGGGCGCGGAGACGACGGTTGCCATCACCACCACCGGCGACAGCCCGGTGCTGGACCATGTCCCTGCCGAGATCGTCGAAGTCGGCGATCTCGGACGTCTGGAAGACACATCAGCCGGAGCCGATCTCCTCGTCACCCACGCCCACGGACGGCAGGCGTCGGAGCGACTGGGAATCCCTCTTTGGCGTGTCGGCTTTCCGATCTTCGATCGGCTCGGCACCCAGCATCGAAAATCGGTCGGCTACGAGGGAACGCGCGATCTGATCTTCGAGGTGGCCAACATCTTCCAGGCGGCGCGCATCGAGCCGACGCCTGAGAGCCTGAACCCGTTCCGGAACCGGGAGTACCCCCATGACAGCCGTTCGTCGTCTGAGCCTCGTCGACACTGAGACGGGCACGTCCAGTCCCACACGCCCACAGGGCGCGGTGCGCGTCGCCATCGCCTCGCGCGACATGAAGAACCTGAACGCGCATTTCGGCTCGGCGTCGAAATTCGCCGTCTACGACGTCACGAAGGAGGGCTGGCACTTCGTCGAGGCGCTGTCGTTCGACGATGCCTCCGACGAATCCGGCGCCCACAAGACCGACGGCGACGATCGCATCACGCCGAAGATCGCCGCGCTCACCGGCTGCCACCTCCTCTTCTGCCTCGCCATCGGCGGACCGTCGGCGGCCAAGGTCGTCGCCGCCAAGATCCATCCGATCAAAGTGCCGAGCCCGTCCCCGATCGAGGAGGTGCTGGAGCGCACCCGGGTGATGCTCAACGGCACGCCGCCGCCGTGGCTGAGGAAGGTCTTGGCTGAAGCCGGCGTCGGCCCGGCCAAGGCAGATTTCGAGGAGGATTGAGGGCTGGCCTTCGTGCTTCGAGGCTCGGCTTCGCCTCGCTCCTCAGCATGAAGGCCATCCCGAACCTTCCAAGGCCGTCATGGTGAGGTGCATCGCATCAGCGATGCCTCGAACCACGAAGGCGGACCGACTTCGAACCCCGCAACCCGGAGACCCCGCATGACATCAGCAGTCGCCGAGGCGCCCGTCGCCGGCATCGATCTTCCCTTCGTCAAAGCGCTGACCCGCATCATTCGCGCCGAGGATTCCTACGGCAGCTGGGAGAAGCTGACCGATGCGCAGGTGTTGAAAGACTACATCGTGACGAAGGAACAGCGGCGCGAGATCCCGATCATCGATGATCCCGATCCCGATGTCCTATGGCGGGTGGAGAAGTTCTACTCGGCGGTGGCGATCGCCGTCGAACAAGAGACCGGCCGCATGGCCTCGCCAATGATGAAGATGAGCCATGAGGGCTTCGGCCGGGTGATCCTGACCTCCGGGCGGTTGGTCGTCGTCGTCAAGTCTCTGCGCGACGTGCATCGCTTCGGCTTCGACGACTTCGTCAAATTGGGCGAGGCCGGGCAGAAGCTGGTCAACGAGGCGAAAGCGATGATCGAGCAATTCCCGCAAGTGGCGGACTACTGAACCTCGCTCTGCGGTGCTCCGGCGGGTCTCGCCCCGGTGTCATCCCGGCGCAAGCCGGGATCCAATGCCGGCGCAACCGGCACCCAGGCGGCGACCGGGCCTCGGTCGTGCCGCAAGGCGCCCGTCTTTCCGGGCGGATGCGCGAGTGGATCCCGGCCTTCGCCGGGATGACACCGAGGTTAAATCGACCAATACAATGGAGATCCGAAATTGTCCGAGATCGACACCCTAAAGGGCGAGTTGAAGAAGCTCTCCGCCAAGGCGACCAACGCCAAGATGAACCTGCACGACCTGTCGGAGGAACTGCCGATCAACTGGACCTCCATCCTCACCGTGGCGCAGGCGGCTCACGATGCGTTCGCCGCGCTCGAAGCCGCCCGCCTGAAACTCAAGCAATTGGAGAGCGCATGATGGCCGACTTCTTCACCCGCGATGGCTCCGGCTGGACACCGGAATACCTCGTCTCCATCGACGACAAGACCTGCATCGGCTGCGGTCGCTGCTTCAAGGTGTGTTCGCGCGACGTGATGGCGCTCTACGGCGTCGACGAGGACGGCAAGGTCCTCGGCAAGGTCACCGACGATGACGACGACGACTTCGACGGCGAGTTGAACCGCAAGATCATGGTCGTCGACAATTCCGGCGCGTGCATCGGCTGTGCCGCCTGCACTCGCGTCTGTCCGAAGAACTGCCAGACCCATGTCGCCGCCGATATGCTGGCGGCCTGACGCTGCAAGTCCAACTCCGGAGGCCGACCATGATCCCGAAGATCGATACCGGCCAGCCGACCTACAGCCGCGGCTACGAGTGCATCGAGGCGCTGCTGCGTGCCGCCGGGCTGCGCCCGACCCGGCAGCGGCTGTCGTTGGTGAAGGTGTTGTTCGGCCAGGGGCCGCGGCACGTCTCGGCGGAAGCGCTCTACGAGGAGGCGCGGCGCGCCGGGCTGTTGATGTCGTTGGCGACCGTCTACAACGCGCTGCACCAGTTCACCGAAGCCGGGCTGTTGCGCGAGCTGGCCGCCGATGGGGCGAAATCCTATTTCGACACCAATGTCGCCCACCACCATCATTTCCTCATCGACGGCCACCGGCTGATCGACGTGCCGGCGGAAAGCGTGGCGATCGCCGCTCTGCCGGCCATCCCGGACGGGCTGGAGATCGACCGCATCGACGTGGTCATCCGGCTGAAGCCGAAGGAAAACTGAGATCGCCGCGAGACGGGGTCCGCCTCACCCGAGCCGGACCGGCTCGCGCCGCGTTGCCGGCCGTCTCCCGGAAAGGGGCGCGAAATCCGCCTCAGCCGATATAGTCGCTCAAGCGCACGACGTTGTCGGCGACGGGCGAGGGAGCAGCCGACGCAAGACG
>JARLIT010000021.1 GCA_031291575.1 Ancalomicrobiaceae bacterium | reverse complement strand
GGAGGCCGGCCTGCTGCCGTCGGAACCGGCGCGGGAAGCCCGTGTCATCGAATGGCTGAACTATCTGTCGAGCGGCGTGCATACATCCATCTATGCCTGTCTGCGCCGGCCGGGCCGCTTCCTTGACGACGAGGCGCTGTTTCCGCCGCTGCAGGACAAGGCGCGCGTCGAACTCCGGAAGGCCTACGGCTATATCGACAGCCTCCTTGGCGACGGACGCGACTGGGCCGTGCCCGGCTCCTATACGCTCGCCGACATCTATCTGATGGTGTTCTACCATTTCGGCTACAGCGGCGGCTTCGACATGAAGGTCGATTTCCCGGCTTGGGCGAAGCACGCCAGGAAGGTCCTCGCCCGCCCGGCCGTCGTCCGCACCATCGAGGACGAGGGGCTGGCGGCGAAGCTGCCGTGAGGGATCCGATCCCGCCCTTCCCTTCACCCCCGTTCCGTGCCAAACCGGGGGCCGATCAATTCACGCCGCGAGTATCGGCCCCATGCAGTCCATTATCTCCTCAATCACCAAGTCGATCCCGCCGATCAACCGCGAAGGCTATCCGTTTATCCTCATCGCGCTGATCATCACGGTGATCGTCGGCCACTTCTCGACTTCGCTGTTCTGGATCCTGGTCGGATTGACGATCTGGGTCGTCGCATTCTTCCGCGATCCGGTCAGGGTCACACCCGTCGGCGCCGGGCTCGTGGTCTCGCCCGCCGACGGCAAGGTGTCGCAGGTCGGGCTTGCCGAGCCGCCGGCCGAGTTGAACCTGCCGGACGCCAGCTACCTGCGCATCTCGATCTTCATGAACGTGTTCAACTGCCACGTGAACCGCGCCCCGGCTGGTGGCCTGATTGAGGCCATCGCCTATCGCCCAGGCAAATTCCTCAATGCCGAACTCGACAAGGCCAGCGAGGACAACGAGCGCAACGGCCTGGTCATCGCGCTCGACAGCGGGGTCAAGATCGGCGTGGTGCAGATCGCCGGGCTCGTCGCCCGCCGCATCGTGTCGTGGAAAAAGGAGGGCGATACGCTCATCTCCGGTGAGCGCTTCGGCATGATCCGCTTCGGCTCGCGACTCGACGTCTATCTTCCGGCCGAGACCATGGCCACTGTCGGCGTCGGCCAGACGGCGGTCGCCGGCGAGACCATCCTGGCAGATCTCTCGGTCTCCGGACGTCCGCCCGTCCTGGTGCGGGTCAGCTGAGGGGCATGGCGATGAACGACCTGTTTCCTCCCATCTACCACCAGTCGATGAAGACCGGCCATCGCTTCAAACGCCTCAGGGCGCTGCCGTTCCGCATCGTGCTGCCCAATCTGGTGACGCTGTTGGCGCTGTGCGCCGGGCTGACCGCCATCCGCATGGGGCTCGAAGCGCGCTGGGAGTGGTCGGTCGGTGCAGTGGCGCTCGCTGCCATGCTCGATGCCATCGACGGGCGGGTGGCGCGCTGGCTGAAGGGCACCTCGAAATTCGGCGCCGAACTCGACAGTCTCGCCGACTTCGTCAATTTTGGCGTGGTTCCGGCGCTGATCCTGTACTTATGGATCCTCGATCTCAATCAATCGTTCGGCTGGCTCGCCGTGCTTGCCTTCGCCATCGCCATGGCGCTGCGGCTCGCCCGCTTCAACGTGATGGCCGAGAAGCCGATCGCCGACTGGCAGAAGAACTATTTCACCGGCATGCCGGCGCCGGCGGCGGCCTTATGCTCGCTATTGCCGCTCTATCTCAACCAGTTCCTGCCGATTCCGCATGACCGGACGGTCGCCACCATCGTCGCGGCCTACGTCATTTTCATCGCTTTCATGATGGTGTCGACGATCCCGACCTATTCGGGCAAGAAGTTCGGCGCGCGGATCCCGCGAGAGGTGGTCATTCCCCTGTCGGTCGGCTTCGTCCTGTTCGTCGCGGCGCTGATCAGCTATCCGATGCTGATCCTGTCCGTCGCCACCCTCGCCTATCTGGCCTACATCCCGATCGGCTGGCGCACCTATCGTCGGCATGCCTCGGCCCAGCCGCCGGCACCGGCCGAACAAGTCGACGACGGGCCGGACGACGAAGAGGATAACGGACAGGGCGGCGCCTGAGACCGTCGGCGCCTGCGTTGCGATCGGCTAAGCTCATTCAGTTCGGCCGGTCGCAGGCGGAGTGTCCGCGATCGGTCGCGCTACCACATCCGAATGTGGGTAACCGCCGCGACCCGGGCTGCCAGAGGACTGGCCGGGAACGCCCGCCTCAGCGCCTGCAAGGCTTCCGCGTCAGAAGCCGGATTCATCCGCGTCAACAGGTCCCGCATCTCTGCGATCCCCGATTCCACCGCCAATTCGGCGGGGCGCGCGACCGGATCGGCCTCGTTTGGCCGGGGAGCGTGTGCGATGGATTGATGCATCAGCTACTCCTTGGCACTGGAATGGTGGGCTCGGCAGAACTCCGTCGCATTCAGATGGGATTCGATCCCTGTCAGCTCAACGACTATACGGTAAAAACTTCGTCAATCTTGCGACTGCTTTGGTCGAATAGGTATTCTTGCTTATATTCCAGATACGGAATACCGCGACCCCACGCCAGTGCGGCGAGGTGGCGGCGCCACGCCGTGCCCGGTGGACCATTCTGCTGCCGGACGCCGCAGCGTCACACTGGAGCGTTTGATTTCAATAGCTTGTAGACAATCGAATCCATCAGTGCCTGGAATGAGGCATCGATGATGTTTTCGGAAACGCCGATGGTCGCCCAGCGCGCCTCGGTCAAATCCTTCGATTCGATCAGCACTCGGGTGGTGGCGCCGGTGCCACCGTTGAGGATGCGCACCTTGAAGTCTTCCAGGCTCAAGTCCTTGATGTACTCCTGGTACTTGCCGAGATCTTTGCGGAGCGCACTGTCGAGCGCGTTGACCGGGCCGTTACCCTCGGCAGCCGAGATCATCATGTTGTCGTCGACCCGGACCTTCACGGTTGCTTCAGAGGCGGTGACGAGGTCGCCGCTGGCGTTGTAGCGGCGCTCGACCAGCACGCGGAAGCTTTCGACGAAGAAATAGTCCGGAACGCCGCCGAGCGTGCGGCGGGCGAGGAGTTCGAGCGACGCATCGGCCCGTTCGTAGGCGTAGCCCATCGCCTCGCGATCCTTGACCAGCGTCAAGAGCGTGTCGAGGCGAGGGTCGCTGCGGTCGACGGCGATGCCGAAGCGTGTCAACTCCGCCAGGAGATTGGACTTGCCGGCCTGGTCGGAGACCAGCACGCGCCGCGTGTTGCCGACACTCTCGGGCTCGATGTGCTCGTAGGTATGCGGATCCTTGACCAGCGCCGAGGCGTGGATGCCGGCCTTGGTGGCAAAGGCCGCCGAGCCGACGTAGGGCGCGTGGCGGTTGGGAGCGCGATTGAGGATCTCGTCGAATTCGCGCGACAGCCGGGTCAGGTCCTTCAGCTTCTCATCCGCCACGCCGATGTCGAACCGGTCGGCATACTCGGGCTTCAGCTTCAGCGTGGCGACGAGGGTGACGAGGTTGGCATTGCCGCAGCGCTCGCCGATGCCGTTGAGCGTGCCCTGAATCTGCCGTGCGCCGCCTCTGACCGCGGCGAGCGAATTGGCGACCGCCTGCTCGGTGTCGTTATGGGCGTGGATGCCGAGATGGTCGCCGGGAACGGTTGCGGCGACCGTCCGCACGATCGCCTCGACCTCCTCCGGCTGCGTGCCGCCGTTGGTATCGCACAGCACCACCCAGCGCGCGCCGGCCGCGAATGCCGTCTCGGCGCACTCCAGCGCATAGGTCGGGTTCGCCTTGTAGCCGTCGAAGAAATGCTCGCAGTCGACCAGCACCTCGCGGCCTCTGGCCTTCGCCACCTCGACCGACTGGCGCAGCCCGATGAGATTTTCTTCGAGCGTCGTCGATAGCGCCACTTCGACGTGATAGTCCCAGCTCTTGGCGACATAGCAGATGGCGTCGGCGCTGGCCCCGAGGAGACCCGCGATGCCGGGATCGTTGGACACCGACACGCCCGGTCGGCGCGTCATGCCGAAGGCGGTGAAGCGCGCCTTCTTCGTGCGCTTTTCGGTGAAGAACTCAGAATCGATCGGGTTGGCGCCGGGATAGCCGCCCTCGACGTAATCGAAGCCGAAGTCGTCGAGAAGGCCGGCGATCAGCCGCTTGTCGGCGAGCGAGAAATCAATGCCGCTCGTCTGGGCCCCGTCGCGAAGCGTCGTGTCGTAGAGATAGATGCGCTCTTTCGCCATGGTGGAACCCTAGATGAGACCCTTGAACTTCAGGAAACCCGCGACCAGCGCGGCAATGATCACGACCTTCGCCACGACGAGTGCGACGATCTTCTGCACCGGGGTCATCAGTCGTGATCCGGGTGCTGGTAGGAGACGATGCTGTCGTAATAGGAGGCGAATTTCTGCCGCTCCTCGGGCTCGAGTTCCGGCAGGCCGGCAAGCTCGGCGATGAACGGCAGGCGGCCCTGGGTGCCGACCTGGATCACCGGCGCGATTGCCTCCGGATGGTCGAAGGCGCCAATGGCGATGTCGATATCGGTGGCGCCGTCGACCTCAAAGGTCAGCGGCGTGCCGCAGGTGGCGCAGAAGCCGCGCCGCACCCGATTGGAGGAGCGGAACCGCGCCGGCTCGCCGCGCGTCCACACGACACCCTTGGCCGTCACCAGCGGCCCGAAGAACCCGCCGAAGGCCTTCTGGCACATGCGGCAATGGCAGATCGATGCGCGGCCCAGTTCCTCGCAGGCAAAACGCACCGCGCCGCATTGGCAGCCGCCGGTGATGCGATGGTCCGCCGAGGTCATGTCACGCCCCTCCGGCCGGTAGTTCCGCCAGCTTCTTGGTCAGCGTCGTGTTGGCGAGCCAGACGCCGCCGAGGTCCACCGTGTTGCGGCGCTGGGCCACGAAGCCCAGCTTCTCGAACAGCGGCTTGGCCATGTCGGACGCATCGGCGCTCAACATCTTGGCGCCGCGACCAACGGCAAGCGCCTCGATCGCCTTGACCAGCGCCGTGCCGACCCCCTGTCCGGCCCGATCCGGCGCCACATACAGCATGTCAACCGCCGAATTGCCCTTCAACGAGACGAACCCCGCCGGCTCGCCGTCGAGAAACGCGATCAGCGTCAGCATCGGCTTCAGCCGCTGGCCGAACGCCTCCTCGTCTTCGGCTGCGGACGCCCATGCGGCAAGCTCTTCCTCGCCGTAGTCGTCCGCCCCGAGTTCCATCACCGAGGCAACGAACATGTCGGCCAGCAGCGGCAGATCCCGCGGCAGGAGAGCGGGACGAAACGTGATGGTCACAGCGTATCCCCCATTCGAGAGGACAGATAGACCAAGGCGACGGTTCGCAGTCCGGCGACGCTTCGGGCCGATCTCATCCCTTCACCTCCCACGACGTGGTGAAGCGGCCGGTCCTGGCATCCTTGGCATCCTTCAGGCTGACGCCCATCTCGGCCAGTACGTCGCGCAAGCGATCGCTCTCGGCGAAATTCCGGGTGTTGCGGGCCTCAAGCCGGAGCGCGACGAGGCGCTCGACTTCGTTCGCATCGATGCCGGCAGCGGCCTTACGGCGCGCGTCCCAGCTTTCTGCCGTCTCGCCGAGGAACCCCAGGAACCGCAGCGAGCCGACGAAATCGCCATGTGCCGCCTCGCCGCCGGCCTTCTGCGCGGCGTTGCGCAAGGCATGCAGTTCGGCGATCGCCTTCGGCGTGTTGAGGTCGTCGGACAGCGCCTCGATGATCGACGTCGCCGGGCGGGCATCCCAGCCGTCGCGCGCGAACCAATACCAGTCGTCGAGGGTGCGGCGGGCTTCTTCCAGCGATTTGATGGTGAAGTCGATCGGCTGGCGGTAATGGGCGCGCAGCATCGCCAGCCGCAACACTTCGCCCGGCCAGTCGTTGAGGAGCTCGCGGATGGTGAAGAAGTTGCCGAGCGACTTCGACATCTTCTCGCCTTCGACCTGCAGGAAGCCGTTGTGCAGCCAGTAGCGCGCCATCACCGGCGTGCCGTGAGCGCAGCGCGACTGGGCGATCTCGTTTTCGTGGTGCGGAAACACCAGATCGATGCCGCCGCCGTGGATGTCGAAGGTCTCGCCCAGATGCTTCCAGCTCATGGCCGAGCATTCCAGATGCCAGCCGGGCCGGCCGTAGCCCCAGGGCGAATTCCAGCCCGGCTCGGTTTGCGCATCGGACGGCTTCCACAAGACGAAGTCCATGGCGTCGCGCTTGTAGGGCGCCACGTCGACGCGGGCGCCGGCCAGCATCTCGTCGAGCGAGCGGTTGGCGAGCTGGCCGTAGTCCGCCATCGAGCCGACGGCAAACAGCACGTGGCCCTCTGCGGCATAGGCATGGCCGCTGGCGATCAGCTTGTCGATCAAGCCGATCATCTCGGCGATGGTCTCGGTGGCACGTGGCTCCACCGTCGGGGGGAGCGTCCGCAATTCGGTGATGTCAGCGGAAAACTGCCGGTACGTCTTCTCGGTCAGCTCACGGATGGCCGCCAACGGCGCGACGCCCGGAAAATCTTTCACCGCCCGGTCGTTGATCTTGTCATCGACGTCGGTGACGTTGCGGGCATAGGTGACGTGGCTGGCGCCATAGACGTAGCGCAGCAGCCGGAAGAGCACGTCAAAGACGATGACCGGCCGGGCGTTACCGATATGGGCGAAGTCGTAGACCGTCGGCCCGCACACGTACATGCGCACGTTGTCGGGATCGATCGGCGAAAAGACATCCTTCTCGCGCGTCAGCGTATTGTAGAGGCGAATGGTCACGAGTTACTCCTCCGCGCCCGCTGGCCGGTGGTGTCTCATCGCACTTCTTTTTTGAAGAAAAGGGCAGACGGGACCGGGCCAGCGAGGATGCTAGCCGCAAATAATCGAAATGATCGCCGGGGTCACCGGACAAGTCGCTTCTGCCATCATGGAGAACGGCATGCCGGATTTCTGCGGAAGCGTCAAGGGAGCAGATTCCAATTCCAATGTCGGCTGTCGCGGATGCAATCCGAAAATAGGCCTCACTCAGGCGCCTGATCTTCCGGGGAGCCCAATTGTCGATAGCCATAGAATTCGCATGGCATATACAAAGAAATATGGGCCTACCAATCGTACCATCGGAATCAGAAGCATTGCCCTCATAGCCGCGGATGAGTGCGACGCCCAGCCCAGCTCCCAAACCAGTATATCAGCAACCACAAATGCAAATAACGATAGACACGATAGAAACAGGATTGATTTCACTCTAGCTCTTATCAATTTCCAAGATCGTTGCGTTGCAGGCTTATTGTTTATTTGCATCACCCATGGTATTGATACAATCACCCCAATCAAAGCAGTTATATTTCCAAATACCTCTATCCCAACGTAGTAGTCACTATTCCGCAGCGGAATCAATTTAGCCTGATATTGAAACAGCATGTATTTGCTTAAAGAATCCACTAAATCGTGATAGCGGTGTACTACACTTGGACCTGCGAAAACATAGATCAACGAACAGGTAAACGTTACAAACAATAGTGAGTACCACACGAACTGTAGCCCAAGCGGGACCGGCTTTGTCGTCGGATAATTAGGCATGGCGCATCTCTCATCGTCCCAAGCTACCACAACCTCAGGTGTCAGGATAGCGCTCTTCTTCCAGATGCAGCCATATCGGGGTTTGCACCGGTTTGGACGATTGGCTCGGCGTTTTCGTAGCGACCTCAGACAAAGTCGGAGAACGGGCTGCCCCGTGGCGCGGTTCCGCCGCAAAAAAGCCGGGAATTCGTCGGCGAAGTTTTTTCTGCGCGCACATTCCCTGGCAATTTGCGTATCAGACGATTCGCCGGGCGTCCTGGACCGGGCGCGCCACCGGCATAGGATGGGAGATTGGTCGATCGCATGGTTGAGCGAACAGCGTTCAAGCTGACGGCTTTTCTCGTCTTCGCGCTGGCCGGCGGCCACAGCGCCGGCTCGGCGTGGGCGCAGTCGGCCGAATGTACCTCGCTTGCCACCGAGCGCGCGGCCATCGACCGGCGTAGCGTCGACAGCGATCCCTACCTGCAGGCGGTCGCGCGCCAGCGGGCCGCGATCGACCGGGCGCAGCTCGACTATCAGCGCTATTGCACTGCCGGCCTGTTCCAGCAGCCATCGCAGCACTGCCCACAACTGGTGCAAAAGCTGCAGGAAATGCAGGCCAATATGGCCAAGCTCGAACACTACCAGCGGGCGCCATCGCGCGAAGAAGACCGGCGCAAGTCGATCGAGGCGCGACTGGCGCAATTGCGATGCTCCGAGCGCCCCCCAGTGCAGGCTCCGGCCGTCACGGCGGACTACGGTCATCCGCAGCCCGGAACGCTGGTCGTCGGCGGGCCGACGCGCAATCAGGCTTCGGCGGTGCGGATCGGGCCGGTGGCGACGCCGGGCGTGCGCACCTTCACCATCAATGGGCCGAACGGACCCATGCTCTACCGCGAGGAACCGGGCGGCCGGCTGGTGATGATCGGACGGGCAACCGTCACCGACGCGCCGGTGCCGGATGCTCCGGTGGACGGCGATCCGCTGGTGAGCGACGACCCGAACGCCGTGCCGCCGGACGATGGCGGCACCTTCCGCACGCTGTGCGTCAGGACCTGCGACGGCTACTATTTCCCGATCTCCTATTCGGCAACGCGCGGACGCTTCACCCAGGATGCCGACATCTGCCGGGCGCGCTGCCCCGGCACGGAAACACGACTGTTCGTGCATCCCTCGAACGCCGACAGCGAGACGGCGGTGTCGGCCGACGAGACGGCCGAGCCCTATTCGCAACTGCCCAATTCCTTGCGCTATCGCCGCGAAGTGGTGCCGAACTGCGCCTGCGGGCGTGCCGATCCGACGCTGTTGCCGCCGAGCGCGTCGGCAGAGGAAGACCGGGCGAAGAACGGCCTGATCAAGGTCAGCGACCCCAGGGCCGGACTGCCGATCCCACAGGCGAATCCGCCCATCGACGAGGATCCGGAGACGTTGGCCGATCTCGCCATCTCGCTCGTCCCGCACGTCATCGACCCGGCCAAGGTCGAGGCCAAGTCGACGGATGCACGCTCCGTCAGGGTAGTCGGGCCAAAGTTCTACGCCGACCGATGAGCGGCAACAGCCGCTTCAGTTCGGGGCCGTGATCGAGGCCGGTCAGCGCCAGCCGGAGCGGCATGAACAGCGCCTTGCCCTTACGGCCCGTCTCAGCCTTGAGCGCGTCGGTCCAGGCTCCCCAAGTCGCCGCATCCCAGGGCTCCTCGGGCAGGGATGCGCGCGCCACCGCCCAGAAGGCCGCGTCAGCCTCGGCGGCAACGGTGGCCGCCGGCGTCCAATCGGTGGCAACGATCTTCCACCAGTCCGCCGCCTCGCCGACCTTGGCGAGATTATCCCTGACCGCCAGCCAGAACGGCTCGTTGTCCGCAATCCCGAGCGCGGCCAACCGGTCTTCGACCTGTTCGTAGACGAGGTGATGCACCAACCGGGCATTCAGCGCGTCGAGTTCATGCGGATCGAATTTGGCGGTCGAGGCCGAGACGCGGGCGAGATCGACATGACCGGCGAGCGAAACCATGTCCGGATAGGGATGGATCTCCTCGGCCGAGCCGATCAGCACGGCGAGCGAGGCGACCGCCATCGGCTCGAAGCCGTCGTGCTGGAGCGAGCGCACGGACAGCGAGCCGAGGCGCTTCGACAGCGCCTCGCCGGTGGTGGTGGCGATCAGGTTGTGATGACCGAACATCGGCGTCCGGCCCGCGAGCACTTCGAAGATCTCGATCTGCACGCCGGTATTGGTGACATGGTCCTCGCCGCGGATGACATGGGTGATACCCAGATCGATGTCGTCGACGATCGAGGGCAGCGTATAGAGGTAGCTGCCGTCTTCGCGCACCAGGATCGGATCGGAGAGCGAGGAGGTATCGACGCTCTGCTCCCCGCGCACCATGTCGAGCCAAGTCACCTGCCGGCCGTCGAGGCGGAAGCGCCAGTGCGGTCGCCGGCCCTCTGCCTCGAGCCGGGCTCGGTCGCCCGCCGTCAGAGCGAGCGCAGCGCGGTCGTAGATCGGCGGAAGCCCGCGCGCCAGTTGCAGCCGACGGCGCCGCTCCAGTTCCTCTGCGGTCTCGTAGCAGGGGTAAAGCCGGCCTTCTGCCTTCAACCGGGCGACCGCGAGGTCGTAGAGCTGGGTCCGGCGCGACTGCCAGACGATTACGTGCGGGTCGATGCCGAGCCAGCCGAGATCCTCGGCGATGGCGGTGATGTATTCTTCCCGGGAGCGCTCACGGTCCGTGTCGTCATAGCGCAGGACGAAATGTCCGGCGGATTTGACGGCGAAGAGCCAGTTCAGCAGCGCGGTACGCGCATTGCCGATGTGGATCATGCCAGTCGGCGACGGCGCGAAGCGGACAACAGGAGAAAGGGGGGTCACGGCGCACTCATGTCATTCATGCAATTGCCCGGAAGGCTTTAGCACAAATGGGGCGAGACGTGACAAGCCTCGGACCGTCGGCAACAGCGGATGATCCGATGACAGCGCTGCCGGACACCTCTGGGCGCTCAGGCAAACACGTCGACCGCACGGCCGAGGCCTGTTGCAACAAGTGCCCTCTGCGGTGCCGGGCGCGGGTCGGCGGTGTCGGAGGCTCCGGCGTCGCCCGGCGCCGCATAGGCCGACCAACTGGCGATGCCGCCGGCCGCACCGGTCGAGCCCACGGCGTCCGCCGCCCCCGTCGGTGCCTGGGTCGAACCCTTCTCCGCTGCCGGATCGCCAGCCGACTTGGCTGGATCGAGCCCCTTTCCAGCCCGCTCCGTATCGGTGCAGTTAAAACAGACGTAGCCGTTCACGATCGAGATCGACATCGCTCGCCCCTACCGCTGCCCGTCCTCGGCCGTGCTGGCCGGAACCGGGGGGATCGTTGTGTTGTTCGCGCCGCCACCGAATTTGGTTACAGCTATGCGTATTTTGCCGGGTTCTCGCCGAAAAAGTCTGCTATCTCGACACCCGGCCTGTCCTTGTCCGCCCGAGCCGCGCGGCGACCTGCGACCCGGCCCCGGTTCAAGCGTTCGAGCGTCAACTGTCCGTGCCGGTCGCATCGATCCGCCCGGGGCACGCTTGCGGCGTGACCGCCCGATGCCGAATGAGCGACGAGGACAGTCCGGTGCAGAGAGTTCCCTACAGTGCGGTGCGGCGCATCGCGACCTTGCCGCTGATCGCTGCGGGCATGATCCTCGGCATCTGCGGCATCGACCTCATCCTGCCGGCGCTGCCCGATCTGCCGGCGGCGCTCGGATCGACGCCGGCGGCGGCGCAGTTGGTCGTGGCAGCCTATGTCGCCGGCACGGCCATCGGGCTCATCAGCTTCGGCGAATTGGCCTCGAAGGTCGATCCGCGCCGTCTTCTTTCCGGCTCGCTCGCCCTCTTCGGCATCGTCACCCTTCTGGCTGGGCAGTCGCAGTCGATGGAGTGGCTGATCGGCATGCGCTTCGTGCAAGGAATGGTGAGCGCCGCGCCGGCGGTGTTCGCGCCCGGCTTCATTCGCGCCATGTACGAGGACCATCAGGCCATCCGCGCCATCGGATTCCTCGGCTCGATCAACTCGATCGCTCCGGCCCTCGCGCCGATCATCGGCGGCTGGCTCTCGCTGCAATTCGGCTGGCGCTCGTCATTCTGGGTGACCGGAGCATTGGCTATCGCCCTGGCGCTCGGGCTCTCCGTGTCGCTGCAGGTGCTGCCTCGCATCCGCTCGAAGCATCATGCCGGCGGCTATGGCGCGCTCCTGGTCAATCCGACGTTCATCCGCTACTGCCTCGGCCATGCGCTATCGCTCGCCGGGATCGTCGCGGTCGTGTTCGGCGCGCCGGTGGTCATCATCGGCAGCCTCGGCGGCGAAATGAAGCATTTCATGTACATGCAGATCTGCGGCGTCAGTTCGTTCGTCGTCGCCGCCAATTTCGCCAGCACGCTCGCCATCCGATTCGGCGTCGAACGCATGCTCTATATTGGCAGTGGCATCCTCGTCGCCGGGCTTGTCGCCCTGCTCGTCTGGGCACTCGCGGGCGCGGGCGACGCCATCTGGATCGTACCGCCCTGGGCCGTCGTCAACATCGGCTTCGGCTTGCGCGCCCCGACGGGCTTCTTCTGCGCTGTGAAGGCCGCGCAAGGCGACGACGCCCGCGGCGCGGCACTGGTCATGTTGATCTTCCTCGGCACGACCTCGGCCGCCACGGCTGCGATTGCCCCGATCATCACGCTGGGATTGGTGCCAGTGGCCGCCACCGCCACCGCGTTCGCCCTCCTCGCCCTCGCCGTGATGGCGGCGCTGCCGGCTTTGAAGGATTAAGCGCCACAGCGCCCCCTCCCCTCAATAGTCGATCGTATCCTCCTGCGGCTTCTTCACCCGAGTCTGATCATCGAACACGACTTTCACGCCGGGATCGCGGAAGCCGTTGGTGATCGGATAGCGGCGGTCGCGGCCGAAGTTCTTGCGCGTGATCTTCACCCCCGGCGCGGCCTGGCGGCGCTTGTATTCGGCGACGCGCAAGAGCCACTCCACCCGCTTCACAGTCTCGGCTGGGTAGCCCTTGTCGATGATGTCGGAGATCGGCATCTCCTGTTCGACCAGGCATTCGAGCACGGCATCGAGGACCGGATAAGGTGGCAGACTGTCCTCGTCCTTCTGGTCGGGCCTCAGTTCGGCCGATGGCGGACGGGTGATGATGTTGTCCGGGATGACCTTGCCCGAAGGCCCGAGGCCGCCGGCCGGCATATTCTCGTTGCGCCACTTTGCCGCGGCGAACACTTGGGTCTTGTACAGGTCCTTGATCGGATTGAAGCCGCCGTTCATGTCGCCATAGAGCGTGGCGTAGCCGACCGACATCTCCGACTTGTTGCCGGTGGTCAGCACCATCGAGCCGAACTTGTTGGAAATCGCCATCAGGATCGAGCCGCGGGCGCGCGACTGCAGGTTCTCTTCAGTGATGTCGGCATTGCGGCCGGCAAACAGCGGCGACAACAGCGCCTCGAAGCCCTCGATCGCCGGGGCGATCGGCACGATGTCGTAGCGCACGCCGAGTGCCGTCGCCAGTTCGGCGGCGTCGGCGAGGCTCTCGCCGGCGGTGTAGTGGTAGGGCATCATCACGCAATGCACCCGGTCGGGTCCGAGTGCGTCGACCGCCATGGCGGCGACGACCGCCGAATCGATGCCGCCGGACAGTCCCAACACGACGCCGGGAAAGCGGTTCTTCTCGACATAGTCCTTCAGGCCAAGGACGCAGGCTTCCCAGTCGGAGCCGATGCCCTCCGGCACCGCGACGACGGAACCGTGCCGGCACGTCCAGCGACCGCGCTCGCGCACATAGTCGAGGATGGCCACCGCTTCCTTGAAGGCCGGCAACTGGAAGGCGAGCGAGGAATCGGACTCGACGCCAAAGGAAGCACCGTCGAAGATCAGTTCGTCCTGGCCGCCGACCTGGTTCAGATAGAGGATCGGCAATCTGGTCTCGACGACCCGGTTGACGACGATCTGCAGCCGTTCGTCCGACTTGTCGCGCCAGTAGGGCGAGCCGTTCGGGACAATCAGGATCTCGGCCCCTGTCTCGGCCAGGCATTCGGTCACTTCGTCGGTCCAGATATCCTCGCAGATCGGCACGCCGATGCGCACGCCTTTCAGCGTGATCGGGCCCGGCAGCGGACCGGAATCGAACACACGCTTCTCGTCGAATGGACCGTAGTTCGGTAGGTCGACCTTGGCCCGGATCGCCTCAATCCGGCCGCCGGCAAGATAGGCAGCCGTGTTCATGATCAGGTCGCCTTCGCGCCACGGCGCGCCGACGATCACCGCGGGGCCGCCGTCGGCGGTATCGGCAGCGAAGTCCTCAACCGCCCGCATCGAAGCGAGCTGGAAGGCCGGCTTCAGCACGAGGTCCTCCGGCGGATAGCCGCAGATGAACAATTCCGAGAAGACGATGAGATCGGCACCCGCGGCGGCCGCCTCGGCTCGCGCCGTCCGCGCCTTGGCGAGGTTGCCGGCAATGTCGCCGAGCGTCGGATTGAGTTGCGCGAGCGCAATGCGGAGATGATTGGTCATGACCGGCCTGCTCCAGAGCGGACAATCGGAGAACTCCCCGAATGCGCTCGACCCGTTTGTTTCCATGCGCAGTCCTGCCCGGAAAGCCATCGACTTTCCCGGCTTGCACACCGGTTGGTTCCTCGTGCAGTACTATATGCTCACAATGAGCATATAGGGGCGTTAAAAAAAACGCTGGCTCTCCAGCGCGACAGAAGCCAACCGATGGCCTTCGCTCTGTCATATAGCGCGTCGATCGAAACTTGACCAGAGGCAAGGATCGCGACCCCAGGGCTATCGCACTTGGGCGAGGACGGCGATGAGGAATTCGTCGTTCCATCCTGCGAGCTTGATTTTGCGGCGGATGGAGCGTGGGAGCGGATTGAGGCGCAAGAGGTTGAGCGCGAGACGGCGCAGGACGCCCAGG
>JARLIT010000162.1 GCA_031291575.1 Ancalomicrobiaceae bacterium | reverse complement strand
TACCTCAATCGACTCCCACATGATCGCAAGCCTGATCGGGCAGCGCGGCCTAGCTGGCTTTTGGCGATGGGATTTGCGGACCGATGCGGCCGAATGGTCGATCGGCATGTATCGCGTCCTCGGGCTCGATCCCTCGGAACCTGCCAGTTTCGCCCGCATGCAGAGCCTGATGCATCCGGCCGACCGGATCGACCAGTCCGACCCGATCGGCAATGCCAAGTCCGGCGTCTACGACTACCATCTGAGCCGCGTCATCTGGCCGAACGGCGAATTACGGTGGATCAGTACGCGGGCGACCATCATCCATGGCGCGGATGGCGAGCCAGAAACGTTGCTGGGAACGATTGTCGACGAAACCCGGCACGGTGCCCGGCTGCGGTTGGCGCAGACCGCCGAAGCGGAACTCGCGGCCCTCGAACAGCTCCCTGCCTTCGTTGTCTGGCGTGCCGACAGTCGCGGCCAGATGACGGACGTGTCGGATTGGGCGACCCTGACAGGGCTGGCCTCACGACATGCCTTGGGCGAGGGGTGGCTGTCATCGGTTCCTCTGTCCGAACGCAGCGCGGTATCCGCCAAATGGACCGCCGCGATCGCAAGCGGAACCACCTTCGAAATGATGCACCATCACGTTGCTCACGCAGATGGAAGCCACAAGGCGATTTCCGTATTCGGCCTCCCCTTAAGAGATGACCGCGGCGACATCCTCAGTTGGATCGGGATCTTCGCCAAGCTTGCCCAATCGGACGAGATCCCCTCCACTGGAGCATCGCCGGCCTATCCAACGGCGCCGCTAACCGGAGCACACATTCGCGCAGCCCGAAACTTCCTCGGCTGGACAGCGGTGGCCTTGGCCGCGAATGCCGATGTCTCGCTGTCGACGCTACGTCGCATCGAAGATGCGCCGGGCGTCCCGCAAGTTCGCCAGAACCTGATGGCAGCCGTGCGCACGGCCCTCGATCACGGCGGAATCTCGTTCTGGACGATGCCCGACGGATCCGTCGGAATGAGCCGGTGCGCCGCACCGGGCGATCCGGCAGCGCTCGACTGAAGTCGATGGCGGCAGCATCGACTCTGTGTCAGCCCACCGGTTCGACGCCTGGCGGCACGTCGCCGTAGTAGCCGAGATTGAAGGCGATCGAGATGCGCAAGGCGTTGCCGCGATAGGGTCTCACCGAGTGCAGCAGGAAGGACGGGAAGAGGAACAGCAACCCCGGGCGCGGCCGGATGGTTTCGGAGCTGCCGGCAGACTGGCCGTCCTCGCCGGCAAACTTCAGCATCGGCGCGTGCATCATCGGCGAGGGGCCGCGCGGGTCGAACATCTCGAATTCGCCGCCAAGCGTGTCATCGGCGAAGCAGCCGCCATCGTTGACGTAATAGGCGCCCGACCAGAATGACCCGGGATGATAGTGACAGATGTTGGAATCCCCGGATCCGTTGACGTTCGCCCAGGCTTCGACGCGCCAATTCGGGCGCACGCGTTCGCCGCTGCGATTGCTCGTCAACTGGGTCGCCACCGACTGCGCCATCGACAGCACCTCGGCGGCGCGCGGGCCGCCCCAGCTGGCAAGATCCCGGTTCGAATGCCACCCGCCGACGTTCGAAGCGCCGATCGAGGGATGGAGCGCGCGATGCCCCAGGATGACGGCCTCGAGTTCGGCGTTCCTAGCAGCGGCGTCCGGAAGCAGGATCGCGGCGACCGGCGTCGCGAACAAACCCTTCACGTTGATGTCGATCTTGGCCATCGCTCCCGTTTCCTGCAGGCTTATGCGCCGGATTGCGCGGCAAGCTATCGGCGGCCCATGAAGTCGTCCAGCGCGGCGATCTCGTCGGACTTCATGCGCAAGCCGAGCTTCGAGCGACGCCAGACGATATCGGCGGCCGTCACGGCCCATTCCTCGCGCATGAGGTAGCGCACTTCGGCCTCCGTCAAACCCGCTCCGAAGTCGCGGCCAAGATCGGAGAAGGCTCGGGCGTCGCCGATGATGCGATCGGCACGCGTGCCATAAGCACGAACCAGCCGTCGGGCGAGAGCCTGCGACAGCCAGGGGTGCGCCTTCAGCAGTCGATCGCACTGCGCCACAAAGCCTGTCATGGGGAAATCGCCGCCGGGCAGCGGCGCGTCGCCCGTCCATCCGGTGTTCGCCGCGGTTGGCAGAACCTTGCCGAGCATCTGCAGCGCCTGCAACGCCAACCGCCGGTAGGTGGTGATCTTGCCGCCGAAGACCGAGAGGAGAGGCGCCCGACCGCTATCGTCGAGCTCCAGCACATAGTCGCGCGTCGCCGACTGCGCATCGGCCTTGCCGTCGTCATAGAGCGGCCGGACGCCGGAATAGTCCCAGATCACGTCGGCAGGCGACAGTTGCGTCGAGAAATACTCGTTCGCGGCTGCGCACAGATATGAAATCTCCTCCGCCGAGGCCTTCACATCGGCAGGATTGCCGAAATAGTCGCGATCGGTCGTCCCGATCAGGGTGAAATCCGTCTCGTAGGGGATGGCGAAGATGATGCGGTTGTCGGCATTCTGGAAGATGTAGCAGCGGTCATGCTCGTAAAGCCGCCGCACCACGATGTGCGAGCCCTGCACCAGGCGAGCCGAGGCCGGCGACGTGTCGCCGATGGTCCGGGCGAGGACGTCACTGACCCAGGGGCCGGCGGCATTGATCAGAACACGGGCCGACCGGGTGACGCGTTCCCCGGTCAGGACGTTTTCCGTGGTCAAGCTCCAGGCATCGTCGCCGCGTGACGCCGAGACGGCGCGCGTGCGGGTTTCGATGACGGCGCCACGATCGGCAGCATCGCGGGCGTTGAGCGCCACGAGCCGCGCGTCCTCGACCCAGCAATCCGAGTATTCGAACCCAAGCTTGTAGGCACCGGGATGCAGCGGGCGACCGGTCACATCCTTGGAGAGATCGAGCGCGCGGGTGGCGGGCAGCAACTTGCGTCCGCCGAGGTGGTCATACAGGAACAGGCCGAACCGCAGCAGCCAGGCCGGACGCAATCCCTTGCTGTGCGGCAGCACGAAGCGCAGCGGCCATATGATGTGCGGCGCGATCCGCCACAGGATCTCCCGCTCCATCAACGCTTCGCGCACCAGCCGGAATTCGTAGTGTTCGAGATAGCGCAACCCGCCATGGATGAGCTTGGTGGCGGCGGACGATGTGCCGCTGGCGAGGTCCGACTGCTCGCACAGGTAGACCGACAACCCTCGCCCGGCGGCGTCACGCGCAATGCCGCAGCCGTTGATTCCCCCACCAATGATCGCGATATCGAAGATTCGCTCCAACGCCCACCTCCCCATTCACCCCGTCCGCCGGGCGGCGTCCGGCACCGTCTGGATCGAACCCGCACTCCCCAAACGCCCGACCGCACCGATGCCTCCCGCAAACATCGCCTCGATCACGCGTCGTCTTCGTCTCGAGCTATTCCGGGGAGAGCAAGACCATGGCTGCCGGTCGGCCGGCGGCATTCATCAGCTTCCCTCGACCCCCACGGCATCCGCCGGCACGGCTGGCTGGGATAGCGCTTCGATGAGCGTGACGCGCTGACTGGCGCAGACATCACGCAGCCGGGCCGACGGCATGCGATCAGTGACGAAGGTGTGGACCTCGGACATCTGGGCAATCCGCACCGGTGCCGAACGATCGAGCTTGGTGTGGTCGCAAGCGAGCAGAACCCGACGCGAGTTGGCAATGATGGCGCGCGCCACCTGCACTTCCTGCGGATCGAAATCGAGCAGCGTGCCGTCTTCATCGAGGGCCGAAGCGCCAATGATGGCGTAGTCGACCCTGAACTGACGGATCATTTCGACGGCCTGTCCGCCGATCACCGCCCGGTCGATGCGCCGGACCGACCCGCCCACGACGATGACCTCGATCGAGGGATGACTGCTCAGCGTCATCGCCACATTCAGATTATTGGTAATGACCAGCAATTGCTCGTGTTCGGTCAAGGCAGCCGCAACGCATTCGGTGGTTGTGCCAATATTGATGAACAGCGACGACCCGTTCGGGATCTGCGCTGCGGCGGCGCGCCCGATGGCGCGCTTTTCCTCCGCCGCGAAGAACCGCCTTGCGTCATAGGGTGCATTCTCGACTGAAGACGAAATGATGGCGCCGCCGTGGGTCCGTTTCAGGACTTGCGCCTCGCACAGTTCGTTCAAGTCCTTGCGGATCGTCTGCGGCGTGACATCGAAACGCGTCGACAGGTCCTCGACCGTCACACGCCCGGCCTGCAACGCCACCTTGACGATGTCCTTCTGGCGATCAGTCAGCTGCAGCATGGCTGGAGATACCTTTCCAAACGCTCCGCAGAGCCGGAAACCTCGTGACGTGAAACGCGTTTCGGCCGAGCGGCAGCCCAGGTGCCCTGCCCCCCGAATCCAAGGCGTCAACTTTATGGTCCCGCCCCGACGCAAGCCATGTCCCACGGTGGCGCCTACGTGTTTCTTTTTATAAGTTCGTTTTCGCGACTTGCATACTGTTATAAGGTTTGTTACGAAGAAAATGTTGATCGAAACGAAAATGGCTCACGCCTCAGAACACTCGGATCAACAAGCGTAGCGGTCGCGGGAGGATAGAGACGTCGTCTCTAGGGTGCGACGCAATGCGCTTTGCGAAGTCTATTGTGCAAAGCAGCGCAAATTCGAACTAGCCGGTGGAAGTAAATCTGAATCGGAGCAGCCGTCGGGGTGACCGGCGCCCGCTTTCGCATGCCTTCAGTTCATTTTCGTTTATACGTCTATAAATTGCATAGTGTCGAGGTACCCTCAACTATACGACGCACGATCCTCAAGAGATCAGCAGAGCCGGACGGGAGCAACGGGTGGCACGATGGGTCTAAGCCTGGAAAACGTCGGCGTGATCAGTGCGGGGCAACCCGTCATCCGCGACGTTTCGCTCGATCTGGTCAGCGGATCGATGAACGTCCTGCTCGGGCCGACGCTGTCGGGCAAGACGACGCTCATGCGGCTGATGGCCGGCCTCGATCGCCCCACGTCGGGGCGCATTCTGGTCGAAGGACGCGATGTCGCAGGCATCCCGGTTCGCAAGCGTTCCGTCGCCATGGTCTACCAGCAGTTCGTCAACTACCCGACGCTGTCGGTTTACGAGAACATTGCTTCGCCGCTGCGCGTCGCGCGTCTCGGCAAGGCCGAAGTCGACGAGCGCGTCCGCAAGGCGGCTCGGCTGGTTGGGCTCGAACCACTGCTCGCCCGGTTGCCAAGCCAGATTTCCGGTGGCCAACAACAGCGCACGGCGATTGCCCGCGCCATCGTCAAGGGCGCCGACATCGTCATGCTCGACGAGCCGCTCGCCAACCTCGACTACAAGCTGCGCGAGGAGTTGCGCGAGGAACTGCCGCGGATCTTTCGCGAAACCGGCGCCGTCCTCGTCTATGCCACCACAGAGCCGCTGGAAGCCCTGCTCCTCGGCGGCAATACCGCGACGCTGTCGCAAGGCAGGGTCGTCGAGTTCGGTCCGACCGCAAGCGTCTATCACGATGCGCAATTGCTGGAATCGGCCCGCGTCTTCTCGGATCCGCCCTTGAACGAAATCCGCATCGCCAAGCACGGTGACCAGATTCGCGCCGGCAAGACCGAGCACCTGTCGGCTGACGGCGAACTCGCCGGCCTGCCGGATGGGGCCTACACGCTGGCGTTTCGTGCCGACATCGTCCGGCTCGGGCAACCCTGGCAGAAGTCGATCCGGCTTGCCGGACGGGTGGCGGTTGCCGAAATCAGCGGCTCGGAAAGCTTCGTTCACGTGGAAACCGCGCTTGGCACCTTCGTCTGCGTCGAGATCGGCGTCAGCGCGGCCCAGCCTGACGACCTCGTCGATCTCTTCATCGATGCGTCCCGCGTGTTTGTCTTCGACGAGGCCGGCCGACGGGCCGGATCTCGGTCAAACCGGTGAGCGAGAGACATGGCGCGCGTCGAACTTGATCATATCGCCCATTCCTACGCACCGAAGGCGGCCGAGCCCGCCTATGCGCTGCACCCGCTCGACGTTGTGTGGGAGGAAGGCTCGGCCTGCGCCTTGCTCGGACCATCGGGCTGCGGCAAGACCACGCTCCTCAATATCATCTCCGGCCTGATCGCCCCGAGCCGCGGACGGTTGCTGTTCAATGGCCAGGACGTGACCCGCCTGCCGACCGAAAAGCGCAATATCGCCCAGGTGTTCCAGTTTCCGGTGATCTACGACACCATGACGGTCGCGGGAAATCTGGCCTTTCCGCTGCGCAATCGCGGCATGGAGAAGCGCGCCATAGAGGTGCGCGTCGCCGAGATTGCCGAGCTGCTCGATCTCACCCGCGACCTCAACAAGCCCGCCCGCAATCTCACCGCCGACGCCAAGCAGAAGATCTCGCTCGGGCGCGGTCTGGTGCGCTCCGATGTCGCCGCGGTGCTGTTCGACGAGCCGCTGACGGTGATCGACCCGGCGCTGAAGTGGGAATTGCGATCGAAACTCAAGGAGGTGCACCGCGCCCTCAATGTGCTGATGATCTATGTCACCCACGATCAGGTCGAGGCGCTGACCTTTGCCGACCAGGTGATGGTCATGCGCGATGGCGAGGTGCTGCAGCGCGCCACGCCGGCGGAATTGTTCGAGACGCCGGAGCACACGTTCGTCGGCTATTTCATCGGCTCGCCGGGCATGAATTTTCTCGAGGCGGACGTGGCCGGCCATCAGGCGAAGGTGGCCGGCACGGTGTTCGAACTGGGCCGCTCCTACACGGTGCCGGCCGGGAGCACCAAGGTGCAGATCGGCTTTCGCCCGGACTATGCCCGCACCGCGCCGTCCGGAGACATCCCGGTCAAGGTCCGCCGCATCGAGGATCTCGGCCGCCGCCGTCTTGCCCGTCTCGCCCTCGGACCGCACGAGATCTATGCCACCGTGCCGCATGATGTGACGATCGATGGCGAAGATGCCGCATTGACGATCCCACCAAACAGACTGTTCGTCTATGTCGACGGTAGACGTATCATTGGGGAGGACAGGCGATGAGCAAACCAATCAACAACAGGGCTTGGTTTTTTGTCCTTCCGGTCCTCGGCTTTGTCATGTTCTCCGCCATCATTCCAATGATGACGGTGGTCAATTACTCGGTCCAGGATACGATGGGCAGCAACCAGTTCTTCTGGAACGGCGACCAGTGGTTCCGCGATCTGCTCAATCCCACGACCGAGATCGGTGCCCGCTTTGCCGGCGCCCTCGGCCGCAATCTGACCTTCTCCCTCGTCGCCCTCTTGATCGAGGTGCCGCTCGGCATCGGCATGGCCCTGTGCCTGCCGCGCCAGGGCTGGACGGTCGGCTTCGTGCTGGTGCTCATCGCCCTGCCGATGCTGATCCCGTGGAACGTTGTCGGCACGATCTGGCAGATCTTCGCCCGCGCCGACATCGGCCTGTTCGGTGCCACGCTGGTCGGCATGGGCATTCCCTACAATGTGACGCAGGACCCGACCTCGGCATGGGTGACGATCGTGGTGATCGACGCCTGGCACTGGACCCCACTCGTCATCCTCTTGTCCTACGCCGGCCTGCGCGCCATTCCGGACGCTTACTATCAGGCGGCGCGGATCGACAGCGCCAGCCGCTGGGCGATCTTCACCAATGTCGAGCTGCCGAAACTGCACAAGGTGCTCGTCATCGCCGTGCTGCTCCGGTTCATGCAGACCTTCATGATCTACACCGAGCCATTTGTGGTGACCGGCGGCGGCCCGGGTAGTTCGACCACCTTCCTCGCCATCGACCTCGTAAAGATCGCCCTGGGTCAAGTCGACCTTGGCAACGCTGCGGCCATGTCGCTGGTCTATAACCTGATCACGCTGACCATCTGTTGGATCTTCTACACCATCATGACGCAAATGGATAAACGGGGAGCCGAATGATGCACGCGAGCCGTCTCTCACGGGTGTTCCTGATCGTCTATCTGATCGTCTTGATGCTGCCGATCTACTGGCTCATCAACATGAGCCTGAAGACCAATACCGACATCGTCTCCGGGCTCGGCTTCTACCCGAAGCACCCGACGTTCGCCAAATATCTGTTCATCCTGACCGATCCGACCTGGCAGCACGGCTTCGGCGTTTCGCTGACCTTCGTCGCCATCAACACGCTGATCTCGGTGACCGTGGCGTTGCCCGCCGCCTACGCGTTCAACCGCTATGCCTTCGTCGGCGACAAACATCTGTTCTTCTGGCTGCTGTCGAACCAGATGGCTCCGGCGGCGGTCTATGCCATGCCGTTCTTCAATCTCTATTATGCGCTCGGCCTGTTCGATACGGTCTGGGCGGTCGCACTCGCGCACTGCGTCTTCAACGTGCCGCTGGCGGTGTGGATCCTCGAAGGTTTCGTCGGCGGGGTACCGCGCGAGATCGATGAGACGGCAGCGATCGACGGCTATTCATTCCCGCATTTCTTCATCAAGATCTTCCTGCCGCTGATCGCCAACGGCATCGGCGTCACGGCATTCTTCTGCTTCATGTTCTCCTGGGTCGAACAATTGCTGGCGATGACGCTGACCTCGTCGCACGCCCTGCCGATCCCGGCTGTCATGACCCAGGCCTATGCGCTCGAGGGCATGGACTGGTCGCTGCTCGCAGCGGCCGGCGTGCTCACCATGATCCCGGGAGCGATCGTCATCTGGTTTGTCCGCAACCACATCGCCAAGGGCTTTGCCCTCGGCCGCGTCTGAGGAGGCGACCCGCATGCTCTCCTGGATGGCCTGGACCTGGCCGACGGCGATCTTCTTCGGCTTCATCATCGCCAGTATTCTCACACTGACGTTGCTCGCGATCTTCAAGCCGGAATTGCCACGCAAAGGTATTCTATTCTTTCCAACGACACGAGGCGACAGATTCTTCGTGTCGTTGATAGGCTCAGCCTACATCTTCATCGTCTGGATGAGATTTGACGGCGGAGCACTTTGGTACCCCTTGGCGATTTGCTTTGCCTTCGGGGCGACGATGTTCGTATTTGCCTGAAATACCTGCCACGCCTCGGCTTGGCCGACACCAAAAGCAAATTCCGCTGACACTGTGTCAAACGGACCTTAGGAGGGGAAATTCCATGGATGTGACCAGACGTGATCTTCTGAAGACCGCGAGCACGGCCGCCATCGCCGCCTCGACGGTGACGGGCTTTGCTATCGGAACCGCCGTACCGTCCTACGCACAGCAGGTCGACGCCGCCAAGAAGTGGATCGATTCCGAATTCCAGCCGTCGACGCTGACCAAGGATCAGCAGATGGCGGAGATGGAATGGTTCATCAAGGCCGCGACGCCGTTCAAGGGCATGCAGCTGACCACCGTGTCGGAGATCCTCTCGATCCACGAATACGAGTCGAAGACCTTGACCAAGGCCTTTGCCGAAATCACCGGCATCAAGGTCAACCACGAGATGATGAACGAGGGCCTCCTCGTCGACAAGATCGAAGTCGAAATCCAGTCGGGCAAGCCGATCTACGATTTCTGGATGAACGATTCCGACTTCATCGGCACGCACCCGCGTTTCAACGACATCGTCTCCGGTTCGCTCACCGATTTCATGGCCGGCGACGGCAAGGACGTCACCAGCCCGACGCTCGACCTGAAGGACTTCATCGGTCTCGACTTCGCCACCTTCACCGACGGCAAGCTCTATGGCCTGCCGGACCAGCAATTCGCCAATCTGTACTGGTTCCGTTACGACTGGTTTCAGCGCCCGGAGCTGAAGGAGAAGTTCAAGGCCAAGTATGGCTACGAGCTCGGCGTGCCGGTCAACTGGTCCGCCTATGAAGACATCGCCGACTTCTTCACCAACGACGTGAAGGAAATCGACGGCGAGCGCGTCTATGGCCATATGGACTACGGCAAGAAGGATCCGTCGCTCGGCTGGCGCTTCACCGACGCGTGGCTGTCGATGGCCGGCAACGGCGACCGTGGCCTGCCGAACGGCAAGCCCGTCGACGAATGGGGCATCCGCATGGAGGACGGCATTCCGCGCGGCTCCTCGATCACCCGCGGCGGCGACGTTAATGGTCCGGCGGCCGTCTACGCCACCGCCAAGTTTGTGGAATGGCTGAAGAAGTATGCACCGCCGGAAGCCGCGGGCATGGACTTCCTGGAAGCCGGCGCGGTGCCGGCGCAGGGGCATGTCGCACAGCAGATCTTCTGGTACAGCGCCTTCACCCATGCTCTCTCCGGCCCGGACCTGCCGGTCATGAACAAGGACGGCACGCCCAAGTGGCGCATGGCCCCGAGCCCGCACGGCGCCTACTGGAAGGAAGGCATGAAGCTCGGTTACCAGGACGTCGGTCTGTGGACCTTCCTGAAGTATGCGCCCTTGGAAAAGAACAAGGCGGGCTGGCTCTACGCACAGTTCTGCACCTCGAAGACCGTCACCTTGAAGAAGTCGCTGCTTTCGCTGCATTTGATCCGCGAAAGCGACATCTGGTCGGATGCGATGACCCAACTGGCTCCTAAGGTCGGCGGCCTCGTCGAATTCTACCGCAGCCCGGCGCGCAAGCTGTGGACGCCGACCGGCGTCAACGTGCCGGACTACGGCAAGCTCGCCCAGGTCTGGTGGCAGAACGTCTCCAAGGCGATTTCTGGCGAAGCCACACCGCAGCAAGCCATGGACGGCCTCGCCCGCGATCAGGACGCGATCATGGCGCGCCTCGAGAAGTCCGGCATCCAGGGCAAGCTGGGTCCGAAGCTGAACGAGGAGAAGGATCCGGAATACTGGTACGCCAAGGCCGAGAAGGACGGCAATCTTGCGCCGCAGCGCAAGCTGGCCAACGAAAAGCCGAAGGGCGAGACCGTCGACTATGACGAGCTGTTGAAGACCTGGAAGGCGCAGGCGCCGAAGAAGATCTGATCCACCAATCCCGGTCGCGGCGCTTCGGCGCCGCGACGCACGTCGTGGCCCGTCGGGTCAGAAGGCCGCCGACCGACGCGGCGCAGGGCAGCAGGAGAGTATGGGATGACGGATCTCGCACGCTCGTGCCGGAGGCTGTTGACCGCGGGCACCTGTCTCGTCGCGCTGGCGGGCCCACCCACGGGCGCCACAGCGGGATCCGTTCCCCTCGAACACGACCCGAACTTCCCGATCGACCTCGGCGCCGTGCCGAAATATCCTTCCGAGGCGGCGGCCGTCGCCGCCTGTCAGCCGGATGCCGTGGTCTGGGCCGATCGGCGGACCGGATACGTCTACCCCCGCTATTCCGAGGCCTATGGCAAGTCGCCCAATGGGACCTTCACCTGCCTGAAGACGGCGCTCGATGCGGACTACTGGACCTTCGGCATTTCAGCTAACTTCGGCGGCAAAGGGCGGGAATTCCCCGATCATTTCCCGTGCACCCAGTGTATGTAACCGGACAGCGCCGCTAGGCAATCAGTCAAGGACCGCGGATCGTCATGACGCCCCATATTCTCTCCGTCGACCAGGGCACGACCTCCACCCGGGCCATCCTGTTCCGGCCCGATCTGACGATCGCGGCAGTCGCGCAGGAAGAATTCCCGCAGTATTTTCCCAATTCCGGCTGGGTCGAGCACGATCCGGAGGATCTCTGGCGCTCGACTGTCTCGACCATGCGCAATGCGCTGGCCAAAGCCGGTGTGAGCGCCGCCGACGTCGCCGGGATCGGCATCACCAATCAGCGCGAGACCACTGTGGTCTGGGAGCGAACCACCGGGCGCGTCATCCACAATGCGATCGTCTGGCAGGACCGGCGCACGGCTGCCATCTGCAGTCGATTGCGCGCCGAAGGCCATGAACCGGATGTCGCCGCCAAGACCGGACTGCTGCTCGATCCCTATTTTTCCGGCACCAAGGTCGCCTGGATCCTCGATCATGTGGCAGGAGCGCGGGCGCGCGCCGAAGCAGGCGAACTCGCCTTCGGCACGGTCGACAGTTTTCTCTTATGGCGGCTGACGGGAGGCCAGGTGCATGCGACCGATGCCACCAACGCGTCGCGCACGTTGCTCTATGACATCCATCGCGGCTGCTGGGACGAGGACCTCTGCGCGTTGATCGGCGTACCGATGTCGATGCTGCCGGAGGTCAAGGATTCGTCGTACGAGTTCGGCTCGACCATATCCGACATTCTCGGCGTCTCGGTCGCCGTGCGCGGCATTGCCGGCGACCAGCAGGCCGCCACCGTCGGCCAGGCCTGTTTCCTGCCCGGGATGACGAAGGCGACCTACGGCACCGGATGCTTTGCGCTCCTCAATACCGGTCCGACGCCCGTCATATCCAACAACCGCCTGTTGACCACCGTCGCCTATCAGCTCGATGGTCGGCGCACCTATGCGCTTGAAGGCGCGATCTTCGTCGCCGGAGCGGCCGTTCAGTGGCTGCGCGACGGTCTCGGCACCATCAAGGATGCCGCCGAGACCGGATCCATGGCGGCGACCGCCGACCCGGCGCAGTCGGTCTATCTGGTGCCAGCATTCGTCGGGCTTGGCGCCCCCTATTGGGACGCCGAGGCCCGCGGCAGCCTGTTCGGCCTGACGCGCGGAACCGGACCGCGCGAACTCGCCCGCGCAGCCCTCGAAAGCGTCGGCTACCAGACCCGCGAGTTGATCGAGGCAATGCGCGCCGACTGGGCCGGCGCGGCTGAAACGGTGCTGCGGGTCGATGGCGGCATGACCGCCTCGGACTGGTCGATGCAGTTCCTGGCCGACATCCTCGATGCACCGGTCGACCGCCCGGTGGTAAAGGAAACAACCGCGCTTGGCGCCGCCTATCTCGCCGGGCTGAATGCGGGGCTACTGCCTCCGCCCGCAACGTTCATCAAGACCTGGGCGCTTGACCGGCGGTTTTCGCCGACCATGGACGAAGCGACGCGCGCGACGAAATACGCCGGCTGGAAGGATGCGGTGCGGCGCACCCTCTCGACAAGCTGACGGGCGCGCGGCGAAGAAGGATCGGTCGGGCCGATGAACATCACGTTTCGCTGCGATCCCGCGCTCGAAGGCCATCTTGTCCGCCCCTGCCCCGCCCGCAGCGCTTTGCCGGCGTGGTTGAAGGCGATGCCGGCAACTGCGTTTTCGGATCTGCACGGCCGTGACGTGCGCACCGTCAAGCAATGTCCGCCGTTCGTCGACGCGATGTCGCATGGCTTCATGATGCCGCTCGCCTGCGACATTCGCATTGCCGATGGCCTGATCGATTGGGACTGGGACCTGCCCCAACCCTCGATCCACAATCATCCGCGCGCCCCGGTGAGTTTCCATTCGCCGGCGCAGACGACCGGTGCGCCGTTTCACGGACCGGACCAGATCGTGCTGAAGTTCAACAGCTTCTGGACGATCGAACTGCCGGACGGCTGGTCGCTGTTCGCCACCCATCCGGTCAACCGGCTCGAACTGCCGTTCCGGACGGTGACGGGTCTCATCGACAGCGATCGTTTCCACGACATCGGCATCTTCTTTCCGGCGCTGTGGGTCGAGCCCGGCTTCAGCGGCGTGCTGCCGAAGGGAACGCCGATCGCCCAGTGTTTTCCGGTCCGTCGCGAGGCGATCGATCTCGTCTTCGCGCCGATGTCGGCGGAAGAGGCGACCAGCTACGATGCCATCGGCAGAGCTGTCCTCGCCGAGCCGGGGGTCTATCGCCGGGACTTCCGGGTCGGGCCGGTCAAGCCGGGCACGACCTCCTGAAGAGGGCTCACGCGAGACCCGGTCCGGCTGTGGCCGGGCCAGCTTCGAGGTCAGCTCGCAACTGGCTCGGCACCAGATACACCCGCCCGACCGATCCCATGCTCAACGACTGGGCGATGCGGCCAAGCGTATCCGAGCGGGTGCGGTAGGCTTGGCGAAATGCTGCCATCGCCTCGTCGAACCGCCGCAGGTCCTGCAGCACGATGCCCAGGTTGACGGCCGCCTCGGCCATGTCCGGCTGGCGCTCGAGCGCAGAGCGGTAGGCCGAGACCGC
>JARLIT010000161.1 GCA_031291575.1 Ancalomicrobiaceae bacterium | reverse complement strand
CGGCGGAGGCCGGCGGCTGGCGCAACCTCGACGGCGGCACAGTGCGGGTGAAGGCCGGCACGCCTAAGACCATCCGTCGCATCATCAACTGCCGCTTCGGCACGGTTGACAGCAGCGTTTCAGGCATCGCGGACCACGGCACCATCACGGTGCGGACCGGCACGTCCAATGCCTGCAACAATCCGAAGCAACCGACCGTGTTCGTGATCTACACCTCGAACCCCGGATTCGTCGGGCACGACACCGCAAGTGTCTTTTTCCCTGCACGGTTGATGATGGACATCGTGGTCGAGTAGTCGGCCATCGCCTTGATTTGCCGTGGCGGCGGCGTGGCCAGTGATCCTTGCCACCCACGACGGACTTGACATTGGCGCGACGTTCGGCCATTGAGTTCCGAACGTTTTCGACGGGAAGCGACGAGCCCGCGCCTCGAGGTGGCGGGCTTTCGTGTTCGGTACGGACGGGTGCAATGCGCGGCTCGAGCGAAGCGCGGGCGACCCGGCAGGACGACACCCCGAAGATCGGCATCGACATCATCAGTCAGGAATAGGGCCATGGCCAAGGCAACCACGATCAAGATCAAGCTGCTGTCGTCCGCCGACACCGGCTATTTCTACGTCACCAAGAAGAACTCGCGCACCAAGACCGAAAAGCTGTCGTACACCAAGTACGATCCGGTCGTTCGCAAGCATGTCGAGTTCAAGGAAACCAAGATCAAGTGATCCCGTTGCCGCCCGACACTCGAAGGAGTGTCGGCTGAGGTAATCCGGTGCCGGTATTCGACCATAAAGCCCCGCTCAGCGCGGGGCTTTTGCATGTGTGGCGGCTGGCTGGGGACCGGTTCAGGCCTTCGTGCGGTAGGCAACCCAGCCGGTCAGATCGCCGGTCTTGCCGGCGCTGTAGTCGTAATGCGGCGCGACGAAACTGAAGGGGTCCGGCCCGGTCTTGGTGTCATAGGTGACGCCCGCGCCCGGCGAGACAGCGAGCGTCTTCACCGTGGCATCGAACGGATCGCAAAAGTCCGCCACGAGACTCGTACCTTCAAAATCCACTTCGTCGCAGACGACGAAGTGCCCGCCACCGTTGTCCCGCCACTTGACGTGGACCATCAGAGGGGCCGCCGACGGACCGCGCGTTCCGAGCATCAGCCGGCTGGCGAGCCGGGCGTTGGTCACGTGTTCCAGCGACCAGCGGCCGATACCAAGTTCGTTCAGAACATCCACAAGGACGCCCATGTCGGTGTACTGACTGCCGTCATACGCCTTGCCGGTCAATTTCGCGTAGGCGGCATAGACCTCCTGCTCGGACTTGACCGCCGAATGCATCACCTTGTCCATGATCGGATTGGACCAGGCCCCGAGCGCGACGCTGGCGGCTGCTGCCATGCCGAGCTGCCATTTCTTCAGCTTGAAATTGATCATGATGATGCAGGCGATACCGCAGGAATTATCGGCCTGCTGACTGTAGACCGCGTGGACACCGCCGCCGCTCGAAAGTCTGATGTGCCAGCCCATGGGACTATCCTCTTGAACGTTGGCTGACGGAAAACTGAGAACGGCCGCAATGGCCGGGAATGAATGAAGCGCATGCCGGGGCAATAGGGATCGGTTGGCGCCAGTGGAACGTTAGTCATCCGCTCGGTCGACGGCAAGCGCCGCGGATGCCGGCAAGCGCCATCCTCGCTCGATCAGTAATCACACGTATGTATAGCTGGCCGTCCCCCGGTCGGCAGCGGCCATTTTCGCCAACGCAGGTCAGCGCGCCGCCGCCGTCCGCCGCTGGTTGGAGAGGATATCTGCCAACCGCGTGCCGATGAGGAGGATGAGATAGAGGGCGACGGCCGAGATGGAGACGATGGCCGAGGCCTGCCGGACGCTGTCCGCCTCCAGCATATCGCCGAGGATGCGACAGGCCACGCCTGCCTGCAGCACGCCGACCGGCCCGTAGAGCACCGGGGTATAGCGCACCTTCACGCCGACCACGGCCGGCAGGATGATCGGCGCATGCGCCATCACCATGGAGAGGACGAAGCCCAGGCCGATGGCATGCACCGCCATGTCGTGGCCGTACAGCGCTTGGCCCGGCGGCGAAACGATGAGCGCAGCGCCGGCGACGATGAGCCAGCCGTAGCCGGTCACCAGGCAGACGGCGGAAAAGCGGGCGAGCCCCCGCTGCCGGATAGTGACGACGGCAACATCGCGCATGAGGAACCAGATGGCGGCGGCGGCAAGCGCGGCGCCGAGCGGACCGGAGCCATGGCGCCACGGTTCTCCGAGCGCGAGCGCGCCGACGAAGACGGCCAGGATAAACGCCAGAAGCGCCAGCGCGGCCGGCGAATGCGCCCTGAGCCGCGACAGTTCCAGCCGTTCGGCGAGAACCGTCAGGATCAGGAAGGCCAGCCAGAGATAGGCGACGTCGGCGGCTGTCTCGCCCGAAATCCACAGCGCCACGCCACAGGTGTAGATCGCTGCAGCGGCGGTCATGAGGAGCGTGAACGGCTCTGGATTTTTCACCGCGGCGAGCCCGGTCAGGCCCGTCAGCGCGATGGCCGAAAGCCCATAGGCCATGGCGGCGGCTTGCGGCAGTCCGGCGTGGGTCAGGATCACGCCGGCAACGCCAAAGGCGGGGGCTGCAAAGGCCCAGGACCTGCCGTCGGCGACCGCTCGCTCCAAGGCGATCAGCGTGCCGAAGAAGCCGCAGATCATGAAGGCGCCATGCGCATCGATCGCCACGTCGGTGCCCGGCACCAGTCCCAGGCGCGCCAACCCGCCGGCAAAGCCGCAGGCAAGCGCCGTCGCGGCACCGACGAGGGAAACCGCGGCAACGATCGTTCTCGCGTTCATGCGGGTCACCATCCGAGCATATGGCTGGCAAAAGCGAAGAGCCGCGGCGTGGGCTTCGGCTGGAAGCGCTGGCGTACCTCGGGAATGGCCAAGTCCGGCGTCCAGCGTGTCGCGCGGTCGAGACCGACGGTGACGGTCCAGCCGGGACCGACCGCCCGTTCGATCGCCACTGTCGCCGCCTCGCTCATCAACTGGCCGAGCGGACAGGTCGGCGACGTCATCATCAACTCGACATCGATCCGCCCCTCGGCGAGTTCGAAGCGGCTGACGAGGCCGAGATCGACGATGTTGACGCCGAGTTCGGGATCGTCGACCGATTTCAGCGCGATGCGGGCGGCGGCGGAAACGGAGGCAGGGTCGGTCATGGCATCAGGCTCCGCGAAATGCGAACGCGCCAGGCATCCGGCCCCTGCTCGACATAGGTCCAGGCATAGCCATCCGGCGCGATGGCGTCGAAGACGCCGCGCAGCGGTGCGGGATCGTGATCGTTGATGAACTCGAAGGCCTCGTTGTCGTCGAGGCTGGCGTAGAGGCCGAAGATCGCGGCCTTGCGTTCGGTGCACGGCTTGCCGCGCACGTCGATGGTGGCGATGATGTCGAGTGTGTCTGCGCGCATTGATCGGGTCCTTCGTTGGTCGTGTGTCGCATGGCGTGTGTGGAGAAGACCCGATCCGGCGCTTGGCTTCTTTGTCGCAGAGCAAGCATTTTGCTGATGAGTAATCATGCGTATAACTAAATGGCGTTACCGGACACAGACGGCGCGGCGTCGGCGGGAGGTTCAATGGGGCCACGAGGGGCCTTTTGGGGCGTTGATCAACGCGCTCCGTCATCTCGGCGGGGCCGGAGCGCAGCAGCAGCACTCGGTGCGCCTTTTGGCCCGTCCCTGCCCTCGCGAGGCCCGGCGGCGGCACGTAGCCTGAAATCATTGGGTATTTTACGTATCCCGCCATGCAACGGCGGTTCCGCGCGCCAATTCCGCCCATTCTTGAGGCAGTGCCGGCACAAATTTCTGCGCATGGCTGAATTGACAGCAAAATTGACTTTTGATCAGATGGTCAAATCTGGAAGGGTTCCAGCCGACCGCGCAAGGCTCGCGGGCTTGGCACTGCAGGAGGATGAACCGGTGAGTTCGACGCCCGACATCGCCCCCGGCCGCCTGCCGGCCGACACGATCGCCACCAATTTTGGCGACATCAATCCGCCGTTCAATCGCTTCGAGGCGAAGGTAGCGTCCGAGCGCTGCCTGTTCTGCTACGATGCGCCCTGCGTCACCGCCTGCCCGACCGGCATCGACATCCCCCTCTTCGTCCGCCAGATCATGGCAGATAACCCGATCGGCGCGGCAAAAACGATCTTCCGAGAGAACATCCTCGGCGGCATGTGCGCCCGCGTCTGCCCGACCGAGACGTTGTGCGAGGAGGCCTGCGTCCGCAACGCTGCCGAGGGCAAGGCAGTCGAGATCGGGCAGTTGCAGCGCTATGCCACCGACACGTTCATGGCCAAGGGCCTCACCTTCGGCAAGCGCGCCGCCCCGACCGGCAAGTCCGTCGCCGTCGTCGGCGCTGGCCCGGCCGGGCTCGCCTGCGCCCACCGCCTCGCCCTCCTCGGCCATGAGGTGACGCTTTACGACGCACGCGACAAGGCCGGCGGCCTCAACGAGTTCGGCATCGCCGCCTACAAGGCGACCGACGGCTTTGCCGCCAAGGAGGTCGCCTTCATCTTGGGCGTGGGCGGCATCAAACTCGCGCTCGGCAAACGCCTCGGCGCCGACATCACGCTCGCCGACTTGAAGCGCGACTACGACGCCGTGTTCCTCGGGCTCGGCCTCGGCGGGGTCAACGAACTCGGCATCGAGGACAGTCTCGACGGTGTCGAGAATGCCGTCGAGTACATCGCCGACCTGCGCCAGGCCTCCGACCTCACCAGCCTCCCCGTCGGCCGCAAGATCGTCGTCATCGGTGGCGGCATGACCGCCATCGACATCGCCAGCCAGACCCGGCGGCTCGGCGCGGAAGACGTCACCATCGTCTACCGGCGCGGCCAGGAACGCATGAATGCCTCCGACTACGAGCAGCAACTCGCTCAGACCGACGGCGTCCTCATCCGCACCTGGGCGAAGCCGAAGCGCGTCATCGGCGCCGACGGCAAGCTCTCCGGCATCGAGTTCGAGGGCACGCGCGAAGTCGACGGCAAACTCGTCGGCACCGGCGACACCTACACGCTGGCCTGCGACCAATTGTTCCGCGCCATTGGCCAGTCGTTCCTCGCCGACACGCTTGGGGCTTCCGGCATCGCCCTGACAGGCGGCCGCATCGAAGTCGACGCCGAGCGCAAGACCTCGGTTGCCGGCATCTGGGCCGGTGGCGACTGCGTCTACGGCGGCGAAGATCTGACCGTTGCTGCCGTCGCCGACGGCCGCGAGGCCGCCATCTCGATCGATCGCGCCCTGCGCGCCTGAACCCGTCCTCGTTCCGACCGACCTTCGGAGGCTCCCATGGCCGACCTTTCCGTGAATTTCTGCGGCATCAAGGCACCGAACCCGTTCTGGCTCGCCTCGGCACCGCCGACCGACAAGGCCTATAACGTCGTCCGCGCCTATCGCGAGGGCTGGGGCGGCGTGGTGTGGAAGACGCTCGGAGAGGACGGCCCGCCGGTCGTCAACGTTTCCGGTCCCCGCTATGGCGCCATCCACGCGCAGGACCGCCGCGTCTTCGGCTTCAACAACATCGAGCTGATCACCGACCGGCCGCTAGAATTGAACCTCAACGAAATCAAGCAGGTCAAGCGCGACTGGCCCGACCGCGCTTTGGTCGTCTCGTTGATGGTGCCCTGCACCGAGGACGCCTGGAAGGCGATCCTCGCCCGCGTCGAGGAGACCGATGCCGACGGCATCGAATTGAACTTCGGCTGCCCGCACGGCATGAGCGAGCGCGGCATGGGCGCCGCCGTCGGCCAGGTGCCGGAATACGTCGAGATGGTCACCCGCTGGTGTAAGCAGTACAGCCGCATGCCGGTGATCGTGAAACTGACGCCGAACGTCTCCGACATCCGGGCACCCGCCGCGGCGGCCAAGCGCGGCGGCGCCGACGCCGTGTCGCTGATCAACACCATCAACTCGCTGATGGGCGTCGACATCGAGACGATGACGCCGAAGCCGGCGACCGGCGGTTTCGCCACGCACGGCGGCTATTGCGGCCCGGCAGTCAGGCCCATCGCCCTCAACATGGTCAGTGAGATCGCCCGTTCCCCGGCGACCCACGGCCTGCCGATGTCCGGCATCGGCGGCATCGAGACCTGGAAGGACGCGATGGAATATATCGCGCTCGGCTGCGGCACGGTGCAGGTCTGCACCGCAGCCATGGTCTACGGCTTCAAGATTGTCAAGGAGATGATCTCCGGCCTCGAAGACTACATGGACCGCAAGGGCTACGAGCATGTCTCCGACATGGTCGGCCTCGCCGTACCGAAGATGACGGACTGGCAGAATCTGAACCTCGACTACGTGGTCAAGGCCAAGATCGACCAGGATAGCTGTATCAAGTGCGGCCGCTGCCACATCGCCTGCGAGGACACCTCGCATCAGGCGATTTCGACGATGAAGGATGGCGAGCGCTATTTCGAGGTGCGCGACGAGGATTGCGTCGGCTGCAATCTCTGCGCCGTCGTCTGCCCGGTCGAAGGCTGCATCACGCTCGATCCCCTGCCGGAAGGCACGGTCGACCCGCGCTCGGGGTTTGAGGTCAAGGGCCACCGCACGTGGCTCGAACACCCCAACAATCCAATGGCGCAATCCCCCCGCGGCCCCGCCGGCGCCTATCACGGTACCAAGCACGTGGAAAAGCAGGTCGAACCGGCTGAGTAGGCTGGCCGTCGCTGACCGTTTGCCCAGCGCCTCACCGGAGGCTCGGCGCGTTCGCGGCTCAAAACGCCCCACCGGGGCGTTTTGCCGGCCTTTGGCCGTTGCCGATCAGCCGTATTCGCGGCGCTGCTGGTCTCGGCGCTGGAGCAGGAATTCCTGGAAATCCTTCGACGGCATCGCCGGGGCGAAAGCATAGCCCTGCAGCACGTGGCAGCCGAGGTCGCGCAACACCCTGGCATGCTCCATGGTCTCGACCCCCTCGGCGATGATCTCCACGCCGACCGAGCGGCCGATATCGACGATCGAGGCGACAAGGCGGCGCTGCTGCTCGGATTCGACGATCGGCGCGACGAGCTTGCGGTCGATCTTCAATCGCCGCGGCGCCAGCTTCAACAGGCTCAGGATCGAGGCGTGCCCGGAGCCAAAATCGTCGATTTCGATGTCGATGCCGAAGCCCTTGATCTTGTGGATGGCCCCCATCATCGCGGCATCGTCATCGTCGAAGGAAATCGACTCCAGCAATTCGAACGACAGCGATCCGGGGATCAGCACCAGGTGCGACAGCCGCTCGATCAGCCGACGGTCACGCAGACGCTGCGCCGAGATGTTGACCGAGATCTTCGGCACGTCGAAGCCCTGCGCCCGCCAGCGGGTGAATTCGAACAGCGACTTGTCGAGCACGATGGCATCGATCTCGGCGACCGCATTGAGGCTTTGCGCCTGCGGCAGGAACTTGTCGGGGGTGAGTAGCCCGCGCTTCGGATGGTTCCAGCGCACCAGCGCCTCGGCGCCGACGACCTCGAGCGTCTTGGCATCGAACTGCGGCTGGAAGAACGGGACGAATTCGACGTTCTCGAGTGCCCTCAAGATTTCGTCCGACAGCTTCTTCGACTGCCGGTGCGCCTGACGCATGGATTCGGAGAAGAACTCGACACGGTTGCGGCCGAGCTTCTTGGCCTCGTAGAGCGCCAGGTCGGCCTGCACCAGCAACTGGCGCGTTTCGCTGGAATTGCCGCCGACGGCAATGCCGATCGACGACCCGACACGGAACTCCAGTGCACCGACCCGGATCGGCTCGGAGAAGGCCTCCAGGATGGTCGCCGCCAGCGTGCGGCTGCGCACCTGCGGGTCCTTGGCCGGCGAAGCGACGACGAACTCGTCGCCGCCCATGCGCGCCGCGAATTCGCCATCGATGAGATGCGACTTCAGCCGCTGCGCCGCAATCTTCAGCACTTCGTCGCCGACCGCATGGCCATAGGTATCGTTGACGGATTTGAAGCGATCGAGGTCGACGTGCAGAATGGCGAAGCGGTCTACCTGTGGATGCTGGTCGAGATACTGGTCGAGATAGCGCCGGTTCGGCAGACCGGTCAGCGCATCGTGGATCGACTGGAAGGCGAGCGTTCGGCTCGCCTCCTCGAGCTGGCGATTCTGGATCTCGGAATAGAGATGCGCGGTCCTCAGCTCTTCCTTCAGCAGCACGTCGCGGGTGACGTTCCAGTTGGCGCCGACGATGCGTTTCGTCCGACCGCCCCACCAGTAGACCGCACCATGCGCGCGGATGTGCTCGACCGTACCGGCCGGCGTGACGATGCGGAATTCGGTGATGTACTGGCTGGCATTGGCCAGGGCCCGCTTGAACACGCGCTCGGCCTCCTCGCGGTCGGCCGGGTGCAGCGCGCTGCGCCAGTCGGTATAGCTGCACTTCAACTTTTCCGGCGGGATGCCGTACATCTCGCGCATGCGCGCATCCCACATCATCTCGCCTGTCGCCGGATCGTATTCCCACACGCCAATCTTGGATGCGTCGAGCGCCAGTTGCAGTCGATGCGACAGCCGCTCGAGTCGTTCCTCGCGTTCGCCGATATCGATGATGATCTGATGGCGCTGTTTCATCAGGTTGCCGGCCCAGACGAGCGGACCGACGATCAGGAGAATGATGGCGAACGAAACGAGGCGCGTCGAGCGGATGTCGCTCGGCAGCGCGTTCCAGCCCCCCTCCGCCACTGCCGACAGGATCCACGACCCCTGGCCGAACGACAGCTGGACCGCCACCGGATCCTTATCGAGCACGCCGACATTGCCGTAGAACGTGTCTGGTTGACCGTTGCTCAGCGTCCGGGAGATGGCGACTTCAATGGGATGATCCGCATCCTTCAGTCCGGACTCCCTATAGAGCTGCTCGACGTCCATGATCGCCGCAATCAGACCCCAGAAGTGATCCTCGCCGGCGGCGTCCTTGGTAAAGACCGGATAGCGGGCTACGAGCGCCGTGCCGCCCTGCGTGAGTTCGACCGGGCCGGTGATGACGACCCTGTGCGTGTCGCGCGCCCGCTCCGACGTCGCCCGCTGCTCTTCCGATGCGATGCGCAGGTCGAGCCCCAATGCCTTCAGGTTCGGCTCTTTCGGATAGGCCATGCGAATGACCATGTCCGGCGCCGCCGAAATGCTGCGAAGCTGCGACTTGACGCGGAAGATCTGTTCGGCGATCTCGGCGAAATGCTTCTGGTCAATCTCCGGCTCGGCCGCGACAACGGCGGCCACGCCATGCACCAGATTGATGTTGCCATCGATATTGGCCTGCAGCCGCGAGCCGATCGCCCTCAACTGGCTGAACGTCTCCGAGCGCAGATTGTCCTGAAACTGCGCTTGCCTGTCGAGATCGAGGTGTACAACGGCAAAAAGCAGAGCCACCAGCGCAAGCGTGGCGGGTATGAAATAGCCCAGCGATGTCCACACCCGCCCGATGAAGGAACGGTATGTTAAACGGAGCAGGAAACTCATCCCGGGTTTCCACCCTAACTCTTCGACTGCGACCAGCGTATGGTATCCCCGCAAAGATTTAAGATTCCCTGTGGCACTGCCTCCAGAAGTCGCCGATCAGACAACCCATGCGCGAATTTTCCAAAAATGTGCGAGACTATTTAATTGAATCCTCTCAAATGATTCGATTTAAACGAGGATTCGCATAGCCTGTCAGCCTCGCGTGGCGCCAGCGGCGTCAGCCGTTGGCCCAACAAGCGCCTTTCCTGTAAGGAGAGGCTAGATCCATGAGGCTCGCGACTCGATATGCGCGGGCCGGCCTTGCGTCCGCCGCTTGACGGACCTCCCCTCCCGTCCAGGCTAGAGTCCATGCCCTTTCCCCCGCTCCCTCCTTTCCTGCAAAAGGCTCTCGCCGATCGCGACTATCACGATCCCACCCCGGTGCAGTCCGCCGTCGTCGACGGCGTGTCGGCGGACCGCGACCTGCTTGTCTCGGCCCAGACCGGATCGGGCAAGACGGTCGCCTATGGGCTGGCGCTCGCCGGCAACCTGCTCGGCGACGATGCCGCGCTTCCTCCGGCGGGCGAGCCGCTCGCCCTTGTGGTCGCCCCGACGCGCGAATTGGCGCAGCAGGTCACCGGCGAACTGTCCTGGCTCTATGCTGAAGCGCGCGCCCGCGTCATCTCGTGTGTCGGCGGCATGGATATCCGTCGGGAGCGGCGACTGCTTTCGGACGGCGCCCACATTGTCGTCGGCACGCCGGGCCGCCTGCGCGACCATATCGACAAGGGGCACTTCGACACGTCGCACCTGAAGGCGGTCGTGCTCGACGAAGCCGACGAGATGCTCGATCTGGGCTTTCGCGAGGATCTCGAGTTCATTCTCCAGGAGACGCCGGCGGAGCGGCGGACGCTGTTGTTCTCCGCCACCATGCCGAAGCCGATCGCGCTTCTTGCCAAGCGCTATCAGAAGGACGCGCTCCGCATCGATGTGACGTCCGGCGCGGTGTCGCACGCCGACATCGAATATCGCGCCGTGCGGCTGGCGCCGAACGAGCTCGAGCTCGGCGTCGTCAACGTGCTGCGTTTCTTCGATGCGCAGGCCGCGCTGGTGTTCTGCCACACGCGCGAAGCCGTGCGGCACCTGCACGCCAGTCTGGTCGAGCGCGGCTTTGCCGCCGTGGCGCTGTCGGGCGAATTGTCGCAAGGCGAGCGCAATCATGCGCTGCAGGCCCTGCGCGACGGTCGGGCACGGGTCTGTGTCGCCACCGACGTGGCGGCCCGCGGGATCGATCTTCCCGGCCTCGATCTCGTCATCCACGCCGAACTCCCGACCGACCGGGAATCGCTCCTGCACCGTTCCGGCCGGACGGGCCGCGCGGGACGCAAAGGCATCTCGGTGCTGCTGGTCCCCTACAACCGCCGGCGCAAGGCCGAGTTTCTGCTCGCCTCGGCTCGAGTCGACGTCGCTTGGGTGCCGGTCCCGACCGCCGATCAGATCCGCACCCTCGACCAGGAGCGCCTCGTCGCCGATCCAATCCTCTCGGAGGAATTGAGCGAAGAGGATCTGGCGCTCGGCCGCGCACTCCTTGCCGAACGCTCGGCCGAAACGGTCGCCGCCGCGCTCGTCAGGCTTTACCGCTCCCGCCTGCCAGCACCCGAAGATCTGATCGAGGCGACCCCCGATCGCGACCGTTACGATCGCCCCGACGGGCGCGGCGACGACCGCGGCATCAAGCGCGGCCGCGAGACCGAAGAATTCGCCGAAGCCGGCTGGTTCCGCATGAATGTCGGGCGTTACAACAATGCCGATCCGCGCTGGCTGCTGCCGCTGATCTGCCGCATCGGCCATGTGACGAAGCGCGAGGTCGGCGCCATCCGCATCTTCGACACCGAAACCCAGTTCGCTATCGCGGCCAACGCGGCAGCCAAGTTCGCCAGCACCGTCCGCCGCGCCGGCGATGAGGAGGTGACCATCGAGCCGCTGCACCAGGGCCCCGGCGGCGCGCAGGCGCCGCGCTCGCGCCCGCTGGCCCGTCTCGACCGACCGAAGAAGCCCTATCGCCGGCGCGATGAAGCCGGCCCGGAAACGCCCGCCGATGCCCCGGTCGCGGATGCGCCGCCCGAAACGCGCGAACGCCCGGCTCATGTCCGCAAGACGTTTTCGGACGGACCGGCGCGCGAGCGCCCGCCAAAGCCCGACAAGCGTCGGCGCGAGGAGATGGCCGGGTTCGAAGCCGCCTATGCCGATAAGCCGCCGACGCGGAGCGCCAAACCGCCGTTCGTTGAGGGTGGCAAGCCGCACCGCGAAAAGCCGTTCAAGGCCAAGGCCGAGTTCAAGCCCGAGCACCGTCCGCCGGCCCCGCCCGTCGATCGCGGCCCGCCCGACCAGCCGCGCAAGAAGAAGCGGCCGAAGGGCGAATAGAACGCCTGTTCCAGAATGCGAAACGCCCCGGGCTCATCACCCGGGGCGTTTTTCGATTCCGGCAGCGGACGAAACGCTACTTCGTGCTGGGGAAGTTGAAGTCGGCACCGGTGCGGATGCTGGTCATCCAGCGCGAGGTGATTGTCTTCAGACGCGTATAGAAGCGCACGCCTTCCGGCCCGTAGATTGAATGATCGCCGAACAACGACCGCTTCCAGCCGCCGAAGGAGTGGTAGGCGACCGGCACCGGCAGGGGAACGTTGATGCCGACCATGCCAACCTCGATCCGGTCGGCGAAGGCGCGGGCCGCATCGCCGTCGCGGGTGAAGATGGCGGTACCGTTGCCGTACTCATGCTTGTTGATGAGATCGACAGCCTCGTCGTAGCTCTTGGCGCGCAACACCGACAGCACCGGGCCAAAGATCTCCTGCTTATAGATGGTCATGTCCTTGGTGACGTGATCGAACAGCGTGCCACCGAGGAAATAGCCGTTCTCGTAGCCCTGCAGCGAGAAGCCGCGACCGTCGACAACCAGGTCCGCGCCTTCCTTGACGCCGGAATCGATCAGGCCAGAGATCTTGCGCTTGGCATCAGCCGTGATCACCGGACCCATTTCCGCATCGGGATCGCTCGACGGGCCGATCTTCAAGGCGCGCACCTTCGGGGCGAGCGCCTCGACCAACGTGTTCGCCGTCTTCTCGCCGATCGGCACCGCCACCGCGATCGCCATGCAGCGTTCGCCGGCCGAACCGTAGCCAGCGCCCATCAGGGCATCGACTGCCTTGTCCATGTCGGCGTCGGGCATGATGATCATGTGGTTCTTGGCGCCACCGAGCGCCTGCACGCGCTTGGCCTTCGCGGTGCCGCGCGTATAGACGTATTCGGCGATCGCGGTCGAGCCGACGAAGGAAACCGCCTTGATGTCCGGATGGTCGAGGATGGCGTCGACCACTTCCTTGTCGCCATTGACGATGTTGAGGACGCCGGCAGGGAAGCCGGCCTCGTGGAACAACTCCCAGATGAGAAGCGGCGCCGACGGATCACGCTCGGACGGCTTCAGGATGAAGGTGTTGCCGGCCGCGATGGCGATCGGATACATCCACATTGGCACCATGGCCGGGAAATTGAACGGCGTGATGCCGGCGACGACGCCGAGCGGTTGCCGGTCGGACCAGGAATCGATCTCCGGGCCGACGTTGCGCGAGAATTCGCCCTTGAGCAGGTGCGGAATGCCGCAGGCGAAATCGACCACCTCGATGCCGCGGGCCAATTCACCGAGCGCATCCGCATGGGTCTTGCCGTGCTCGCGGGAAATGGCCCGGGCGATGTCGTGGGCGTGGCGGTCCAGAAGTTCCTTAAACTTGAACATGTGGCGCACGCGCCGCAAGGGCGGCGTCGTCCCCCAGGAGACGGCCGCCTGCTTGGCCACCTGCACCACCTCGTCCAGTTCCGCCGCGCTCGACAAGGGCAGAGTTGCGATCACCTCGCCGGTCGCCGGGTTGTAGACCGGCTGCGACCGTGTCGACTTGGATTCGACCTTGGCGCCGCCGAATGCGTTCGGGATGATGGTCATCGTGTCCTCCTTGGGCGCGAAGCTGGTTGCTGCTGCGTTAGCGCTTCGTATATTTCATTTTTTGGAAGAATGGAACAAAAATTCCGCCACTCAGGCATGTCGGCATGAGGGGCGGAATTTTCAAAGCGCTGGATCCGGTTGCCGGCTTGGCCGGCACCGGCTCAGACCTGTCCAGGTTCAGGCTGCCGCCTTCAACACGTCAGCGAGCGTGCTGACGATCGTATCGATCTGGCTCTTCTCGATGATCAGCGGCGGCGACAAGGCGATGATGTCGGCTGTCGTGCGGATGAGAAGCCCCTTGTCGAAGCAGTCGAGGAACACCTGGAAGGCCCGCTTGGACGGGCTGCCAGGGATCGATGCCAGTTCGATGCCGCCGATCAGACCGATGTTGCGGATGTCGATGACATGCGGCAGGCCTTTCAGCGAATGCAGCGCGTCTTCCCAATAGGGCGCCAGTTCGGCACCGCGGGTGAGCAACCCCTCGTCCGCGTAGGTCTCGAGCGTGCCGAGGCCGGCGGCGCAGGCCAGCGGATTGCCGGAATAGGTATAGCCGTGGAAGAATTCGATCAGGTGTTCCGGCCCGGTCATGAACGCCTGATAGATCTCCTTCTTGACGAAGACGCCGCCCATCGGGATGACGCCGTTGGTGATCCCCTTGGCGGTGGTGAAGATATCCGGCTCGACGCCGAAATAGTCGACGGCGAACGGCGTGCCCAACCGGCCGAAGCCGGTGATCACTTCGTCAAAGATCAACAGGATGCCGTGCTTGGTGCAGATCTCGCGGATGCGCTCGAGATAGCCCTTCGGCGGGATCAGGACGCCGGTCGAGCCCGCCACCGGCTCGATGATGACGGCGGCAATCGTCGAAGCATCGTGCAGGGTGATGATGCGCTCGAGTTCATCGGCGAATTCGACGCCGTACTCGGGCTGGCCGCGGGTAAACGCGTTGCGCGCCGGATCGTGCGTATGGCGCAGATGGTCGACGCCAGTCAGCAGCGTGCCGAAGAACTTGCGATTGGTGACGATGCCGCCGACCGACATGCCACCGAAATTGACGCCATGATAGCCGCGCTCGCGGCCGATCAGGCGGAAACGCGTGCCCTCGCCCTTCACCCGCTGATAGGCCAGTGCCATCTTCAGCGCCGTTTCCACCGATTCCGAGCCGGAATTGGTGAAGAACACGTGGTCGAAGCCCTTCGGCGCCACGTTCACCAGCTTGGAGGCGAACTCGAACACCTTCGGATGGCCCATCTGGAAGGCGGGCGCGTAGTCGAGCACGCCGGCTTGGCTGCGGATCGCCTCGACGATCTTCGGCCTGTTATGGCCGGCGTTGCAGCACCACAGGCCCGAGGTCGCATCGAGCACGGAGCGGCCGTCGTCGGTTTTGTAATGCATGCGATCGGCCGACACGAACATGCGCGGCGTCTGCTTGAATTGCCGGTTGGCCGTAAACGGCATCCAGAAGGCTTCGAGATCGTTCGGGCGATTCTGATAAGTCATGTGACATCCCCTGGCCAGTGCGCTCGGACGTGGGCACGCTCGGTGCCGCTCGCGCATTCGATCCTGTAAAGGCGCCCTCCCGCGACGACGCTGGCTGCAATCGCCTGACCGGCCGCCGCCGTGCCCGCCAGATTCCGCACCCGGTCGACGTGAAAGCTGCCGGCGCGAAGCGTCTGTTGGGAGGAAACGCTTGATATGTTAAACATAGACAGCCAGTTTCGCGCGGTCTACGCCGAACTTCGTTCATCTCGTTCCGTTTACTGAACATCTGAACAGTAGTTTTCCCAACATCGACCGGTCGTCGCGGATGCTACCATCCGTGCTGAAACCAGCGCAGAGCCAGACGAAGCGCGCAAGGCGCGATCGCTTGGGCAGCGGCCAGCAGCAGGGAGACGGGCCGCTCGGCGCCGATGCGCCGCGGGACTCAACGATTGAACAAAATTCAGGCAAGCCTAGTCATCGCTCAATTTCACCGGCTAATTATTAACGATCAGAAAATCACGCCTGAAATCCTCGCCCGGATACAACCGGGCTGCCAACATTCGGCCGACACATAGAATGTCGTCTGGCCCGCGATCGCTTCCTGTCGCAACGCGAAAACTTGCGTGGCCCGAGGCTGTTGGATTGGACTGATGCCGCCGTCAAGCAACGGCTATTGACGGCGCCCCCTGCCACATGGCAAGACTTGTCAGCTTATTGATATCAAGTACGCGTGACGCGTGCGTGATTCGGGCTGGGCCCATCCGCGACGAGATCGGGTAGCGAATATGTACAACACTGACCGTGACTATCGCCCTAGCCGGGCACAGCTGATCTGGCTTCTCGCCTTCGCGTTGGTCGCCATCGGTGTGGTCGGCTATGCCGTCGATACCTCGAACGTCCACACCGCCAAGGACACGCTGCAGAGCGCGATCGACAAGGCGACGATCCGCCTCGTGCGCGATATCGACTCGCAGTCGGATGCCGAGTTGAAGCAGAACCTCGCCAAGGTCCTCGAAGAGCAGACCTTCGCCGACGACGATATCACCAGCCTCAACGTTTCGGTCGACCGCAAGAAGCACCGCTTGACCGCCAATGCCACGGTCAGAGTGGAATCGACCATCACCAGCCTGATCGGCCCCGACCACGTCGACGTGACCGTCTCTTCCGACACGCTGGCAGCGAACTGACGATCGGACCTACGATTGCGCCGTTTCGGCCCGCCGGCTTCGCCTCGGGGCGTTGGCGTGTGCCTGCTGCCGAAGTCCCGCGGCAGCCCTTCTCACGCGACTTCGCCGCCGGCACCGATCCAGGCCTTGATGCCGCCAGCCAGATGCGCATTCCACGGCAGATGCGCCAGATGGCAGCGCTCGACGGCGCTGACCGAGCGCACCCCAGCGGCGCACAGGAACACCACATCCCGACCGCCCGCCTCCGGCAGTGCCGCCGGATCGAAGCGCGACAGCGGCAGATTGACCGAACCGGGGATGCTGGCATAGGCGAATTCATGCGGCTCGCGCACGTCAACGAGGAGAATCCTGTCCGCGTCGAGCCCTGCCCGCACGGCCGCCGCATCGAGATCGATCACTTTTACCACACGCCCCTCCCATCCTTGTCCATCCGGCCGAATTAGGTGCGGGGCGACGCAAGTCAACCGCTGGCAAGCGCGTCGACAGAATGCTCCGCCAGGCCGACCTCGGGGCCCGGCCAAGGGACGATCAAAATTTTGCCGCATGCCCGGTCGATGCGGTAATACGGGCGGGACATTTGACCAGCCCTCGGCGTATAGGGATCGACTGACGGAGCGGGGTGGAACCCGCCCGGGCAACAAGTCGCTCGACGGCCGACGCTCCAACGCGAGTACCCGCTTCTATGACCGTTTCGCACATGCCCCCGGGCTCGCAATCCAAGCCCGGTGAGATTTCGCTGGCCCGGCTCATGGCGTTTGCCCT
>JARLIT010000160.1 GCA_031291575.1 Ancalomicrobiaceae bacterium | reverse complement strand
CCATGCACTGACCGCGCTCGGCAGTGGCCGGCACGTGGTGATCGGCACCTCGGGGCTTGGCGCGGAGGATTTTGCCGAGATCGACGCGGCGGCACGCGCCGCCGGCAAGGGCGTCATCGCGGCCGGCAATTTCTCCATCACCGCGACGCTTCTGAAGCGCTTCGCGCTCGAAGCCGCCAAATATGTCGCCGACGTCGAGATCATCGACTACGCCTCGGCGAAGAAGCCGGATACGCCCTCGGGCACAGGCCGCGAACTGGCCGAAGCGCTCTCCGCGGTGCGCCAGCCGGCGACGTCGAAGCCGGTTGCCGAACTGACGGGGCTGAGGGCCACCCGTGGGGCGACGATCGCCCATCCGACCGCGATCCAGGTGCATTCGGTCAGGATGCCGTCCTATGTGCTGGCCTGCGAAGCGATCTTCGGCGCCGTCGATGAGCGGCTCACGATCCGCCACGATGCCGGCTCGTCGGCCGCTCCCTACGTGGCCGGCACGCTGTTGGCGGCGCGCAAAGTCGTCGACTTGATCGGGGTGACGCGCGGATTGGACGGGTTGCTGTAAAACCTTACCGGCAATCAGCCCAGGCTTTCGGGGGTGAATTTTCGGCTTGCAGGTGCTACAAGCCCGCACTCGCCGTTCCCGGAAAGCATTGTCATGGCCGTCTACAAGTCCGATTTTCTCAACGTCCTCAACGAGCGTGGCTTCATCCACCAGATCTCCGATGCCGAGGGGCTCGATGCCGCGGCGGCGTCTGGCAGGCTCACGGCCTATGTCGGCTACGACGCGACGGCGACCAGCCTGCATATCGGCAATCTCATCTCCGTCACCATGCTGTACTGGTTCCAGCAGACCGGGCATCGCCCGATCGCGCTGATGGGCGGCGGCACGACGATGGTCGGCGACCCCTCGGGCAAGGACGAGAGCCGCAAGCTGCTGACGGTCGAGACGATCCGTTCCAACATCCAGTCGATCAAGACGGTGTTCGAGCGGTTCCTGACCTTTGGCGATGGACCCGGCGACGCCTTCATGGTCAACAACGCCGACTGGCTGCTCGACCTCAACTACGTCTCTTTCTTACGCGACTACGGCCGCCACTTCTCCGTCAATCGCATGCTCTCCTTTGACTCGGTCAAGCTCAGGCTCGACCGCGAACAGCCGTTGTCGTTCCTCGAATTCAACTACATGATCCTGCAGGCTTACGACTTCCTGGAGCTCAACCGCCGGCACGGCTGCGTGCTGCAGATGGGCGGTTCGGACCAATGGGGCAACATCGTCAACGGCATCGATCTCGGCCGGCGCGTCGACGAGGCCAGCCTCTACGCGCTGACGACTCCCCTGTTGACGACCGCCTCCGGCGCCAAGATGGGCAAGACCGCTTCCGGAGCGGTCTGGCTGAACGCCGATCAGTTCAGCCCCTACGACTACTGGCAGTTCTGGCGCAACACCGAGGATGCCGACGTCGAACGGTTCCTGAAGCTGTTCACCCGGCTGCCCTTGTCCGAGATCGCCCGGTTGGCGGCGCTTGGCGGTGCCGAGATCAATGAGGCGAAAAAGGTGCTGGCGACCGAAGCCTGCGCCATTCTGCACGGACGCGCGGCGGCGGACGAGGCGGCCGAGACGGCGCGCAAGACCTTCGAGGAGGGGCGGACGTCGGAAAACCTGCCGACCGTGGAGATCCCGGCGGCCGAACTTGCGGCGGGGCTCGGCGTGCTCGGCGCCTTCGTCAAGGCGGGACTGGCGGCGTCCAATTCCGACGTGCGCCGGCAGGTGACGGCCGGCGGCGTCAAGGTCAACGATGCGGCGGTGAGCGACGAGCGAGCAAAACTCACGCCCGACGATCTCGTCGGCGGCGTGATCAAACTGTCGCTGGGCAAGAAGAAGCACGTGCTGATCAGGCCGGTGTGACGAGAAGCGCGCGACGGACGTCATCGCGAGCGGAACGATGCAATCCAGAAATCCACGCAAAGACTCTGGATTGCTTCGGCTTCGCCTCGCAATGACGACAGTGGGCCGGAGCGCAGCCACGGGCCCGGCCAATCGAGTTGGCTCAAAGCTCCCTCAATTCTGCTGCTGCGCCGGCTGTGGTTGGGTCGCGTCCGGCGATTTGCCATCCTCGATCTGAAATTCGAAGATCTTCCGGAAGATGCCCGGTGCGATCGCCGAAATCGGGTTGATCTGCAACACCGGATCGTCGACCGAGCCGACCACCCTGAAGGTCACGCCGACAAGGCCCTCGTTGCGCCCTGCCCCGGCGATCTCGCCGATGATCGGAATGCGGCCGATGAGGTTGTTGACGATGAAGATCGGGATGAAGGTGCCTTTCATCTGCATCTTCTGATTGTTGAGATCGATCTGGCCGGAGGCGGTGGCGCCCGTTGCCTGGCCGCGCGCCACGCCGTCGGTGACCGTGATCACGCCTTTCCTCAGCATGTAGCGGGCGGCAAACTGGTCGAACACGGCGTCGTCCGCCAAGGCAGCCTTGCGGATCGATACGGTGCGCGTGCCGTCGGGGGCGACGGAGGCGGTCGTCTCGGCCTTGGCGTCGCGCTGCAGCTTGAAGCCGTGGATCCGCAGCGAGCCTTCCGCCTCGCCGGGGGCGCCGAGCACCGCCGAAAGGGCAAAAGTGCCGCCGTGCATGCGATCGTAGAGATCAAGGAAGGCGAGCACGGCGCCGGCGTCGTTCGATGCCAGCTTCAGGCTGCGGCCCACGTCCTGCGGCCTGATCTCAAGGGAAAACGGCTCGCCTTTCGGCGTCTGCGCCGTCATCGCCAGCTTCGTCACCGTGCCACCATGCATGGTGAGGTCGACGCCGGCATCGGAGAATATCGTGTCGCTGAAGCCAATCAGCCGGGCGACATGCGCTTTCACGGCGTAGTCGAGGGCCTTCGCCTTGTCGCTTTCTCCGGGGGTTTCGCCGGAGTGCTTCATCATCTGGATAAGGCCGCGGGCATCGAAGCTGACGGCGTCGAAATTGACGGCGAGCGACTGGTCCGGTTGGCGCTGCAGCTTCAGCTTGGCGTCGTCGCCCTTGCGGAGTGAGAAACGGCTGAAGTCGGCCGTGACCGGCTTCTTGTCGTGATCGAGATCGATGCGGCCCTTGATCTGCACGCCTTCCGATTCGATCAGGAAGTTCTCCAGCCGCGCCGATTTGTCGTCCTCGACGTAGTCAAGCGTCGCCTTGGCCGGCACGCCGGCCCCCTTCGTCCAACCGAACGGCGCCAGGATCAGGCGGGCCGGCGTCAGATCGACGTCGAAATGGCGGGATTTCTCGTTGCCGGGCGTCTGCCCGATGGCGATCTGGATCGGACCGGTAAGCAACTTCGACAGGTCGAGGCCCATGCGCTGACGCGCCGCGTCGTCAAGCGTCATCTTGAAATTGCGCTTTTCGGTGAGGCTGCCCTTGGTGCGCGGCTCGCGGATGTTCACATCGGTTTCGATGCCATCGATCTTGGCCTTGCCGGTGATCGCCGTCATCGCCGGGTCGGCGACAACCATGACGTTCGCCTCCTGGAACTTGCGACCCATGATCGGATTGGGGCTACCGAAGCGATCGAGGATGGCCTCGACGTGGAAGTCGATGTTTTCCGGCTTCACCGGATCTTCGAGGATCAGGTCGACCTTGCCGCGGACGTCGGCGGTGCCCGCCAACCCGTCCGGCTTGATGCCGGAATCGTCGAGAACGGCCAGTGGCTCGGAGTTGACGATCTCGCCGACGGCGGAATTCTCACCGGCAATGTGGAACTCGACATGGCCCTTCGGATTGCGCTGGAAGATATTGTCGACGGAAAATTTCAGTCCGCTGAGATCAGGCTTCTTCGGCGCCTTCGTCGCCCCCTGGCCCTTGTCCGCCACCGCCTCGAGGCGACGATCCTTCGAGAAGAACGAGCCCTCGAGGTTGATTGCGTCCGGCAAGTCTCCAAACGTGTGGATGGAGCCCCCCTGGAAACGGCCATTGAGCGTCACTGACGTCGTCGGCAGTTGCAGCGGATCGGTGAACATCGGCAGATCGAGCTTGACCATGGCCTCGGTCAGGCGGCCGCCGACGACCTGCTTGACGAACCAGTTGCGGGCGCCGGCAGCCAGAAACGACGGCCAGGCGCGGCGGATCACCGCCCAGTCCGCCGGCAGCAGCTGGAAATTGAGCATGATCTGCGGCTTGTCACGGGCGAGGTCGATCATGCCGCCCCCCGTCATCCCGGTGCCGCCGAAGTGCGATTCCAGTTGATCGAAGACGAGCCGCTTCCGGGTGAGGTCGAGGCCGCCGACGATGGCGAGCGAATCGACGGCAAGCGCCTCGCCACCGGCATCGCGCGGGTTGAGCACCGCCTTGTCGAGTCCGAGATCGAACCGCCAGACGGCACCGCCCGGATCCGCGGGCACGGCCGGAGGAACGATCCGTCCCTTGGCATAGACCGACGTCGGTCCGGTCGAAGCGCCGGCGCGCTCGACGACGAAGATGTCCTTCGCCGGATCCCATGAGACGAGGATCTCGCCCTCGTCGATCTGCATTTCGTCTTCCGGGTATTTGCCGAAGTGGAATTGTCCGGCGCCGAGCTGCAGGTCGAGGCGGAAGGCCGTCAGATTGCCGGTCTCGTCGAGCCGCGCCTCCACGTTCGGATAGACAGGAATGTTGAGCACGGTATCAGGCGGCATCTGACCGATCAGGTCCTTCACCGTAACGTCGTTCGCCTCGAACAGGAGGCGGCTGCCCTTGCCGTCGTCGGCGTGCATCTGCCGGTAGCGCATGCCCCAGCGGCCGACCTCGCCGCGGGCGGAAAAATTGAGGTCGACCGTGCCGGCGGCATCGAGTCGTCCGGCGATTTCGATGTCGGGAATGGCGACGCGCACGGTCTGCCCGCCGTCGCCCTGGCGCACCACGTCGATCGCGCCACCGCGCACATCGATCGACGTCAAACCCTCGGCGCGGGCTGCATCGACGCCGTCGTGCAAGGCACGCGCCACCGTCTCGATCAACTGGAACACCGCCGGGCGATGTTTTCCCGTCTGCACGGCCGGTTCGGCGGACGGATCGGTTGCGAGCGGCTTCGGCTTGGCGTCGGGCTCGGATCGCGTCGGCGACCGGTCCGACTTGGCGTTGCTGGCTGCGAGTTTCGCCATATCGACGGAGATTCGCGGCTCGGTAAGTTCGAGGGCGGCCGGCCTCACCGCCCCCCACAGTAACGGCAGGCTCCTCAGCTCGATCCCCACCGCCGGGATGGAGGCGCTGAAGCCGCCGGCCTCGTCGCCGACGTCGATTCCCGTCAAGCGGACGACGAGGCCATAGGTCTTCCAGGACAAGTCGAGTTCGGCCGCGCCGATCTTGGCGTGACGGTCGGGACCGACGCTGCTGGCGAGCACACGCCCCGCCATCTCGGCGATCACGGGGACATCGAGGGGACCGGTCGACAGGCGCCAGACAAGCGCCGCAAGCGCGAGCACAACGAGGACGACGAAAGTCGCCGCCAGGCCGGCGAACAACTTCAGCAACCGCCAACGTCGTCGGCGGCGCGGCCGCAGCAGGACCTCATGTTCCGGAGCCATCAAGCGTCGTCTTCATTCCATTCGCGCCGGACGCCGTCGGGGCGCTCCGCAATCCCAGGCCTTCTCACGTGCAACCGGCCACTCCGACGGAGGCCGGCCCCGGAGCGTGTCTCGTTCGGAACGACTCGAGCCTCGCACGACGAGGACCCGCTCGAACTCTCGAAGCGTAACCTTCCCCGATCAGCTGACATCAACCGATCGGACCATGGTTCAGACGCCGCACCGCTGAACGGCAAAGGCGCCACGACAGGTCCGGGCATCGACGGCGACGCGAACGTCCGATCAACACGTCTACCCGATTGGGCCCGGCAAGGCCATGCTGCCATTGGCAGAGTGTGGCCGCCAACCCGGTCGGCCAAATTGTTGCGGCAGCGGCGCGGGCGCCTTGTCTTGACCGCGGCAGGAAGTGAACCACAACTGGGGCTTCTTCGCATAGGTCAGACTCGAAAAACGACGAAAGGAAGGCATCATGTCGCTCAGCCCCGGCAGCCCGGCTCCCGCAATAGATCTCGCCACCGACGACGGCCGCTTCTCGCTCGCCGAACACGCCGGCAAGACGGTCGTCGTCTACTTCTACCCGAAGGACGACACCTCCGGCTGCACGCTCGAGGCCAAGGATTTCACCGCGTTCGCCCCTGAGTTCGAGCGTCTTGGCGTCGTGGTCGTCGGCATCTCGCCGGATGGGGAAACCAGCCACGCCAAGTTCCGCGCCAAACATGGCCTCGCCGTCGTGCTGGCGAGCGATCCGAATCAGGCGGCCGCCAACGCCTACGGCGTGTGGAAGGAAAAATCCATGTATGGTCGCAAGTACATGGGCATCGAGCGGACGACTTTCCTGATCGGCCCGGACGGGCGGATCGCGCGGATTTGGGAGAAGGTCAAGGTCACCGGCCATGCCGAAGCGGTGCTGAAGGTGGTCGGCGGCTGAACCGCTCGGCAGCGTTCCCCCCGGGGGTACCACCCGATCGCCCCGGCTGGCCGCCCTAACCTTGCGTCGCTCCGCAGCCCTTGGCGGAAAATTAACCTTAATGCTCCGTAATTGCCTCTGGTTGCCGCCTCGGAGCAGGTAGCCGGAGCATCTGCCCGCT
>JARLIT010000159.1 GCA_031291575.1 Ancalomicrobiaceae bacterium | reverse complement strand
GCGGACGCGCCAGTTAGGCCGGCATCGACGCCTTGAGATCCAGCGCAGCGTGCGCCTGAGCGACAATTCCTGCGCCCGTCAGGCCATGTCGGGCCATCAAGGTCGGCGTGGCACCGAGCTCTACGAAGCAGTCGGCAATCCCGACCGAGGTCACGGTCTTCAGGACGCCGGCGCGAAACAGACACTCCCGAACTTGCGTGGCGAGGCCCCCGGTCACGACATGATTTTCGGCGGTGACGATGACAGCATGGCGCGCCGCGAAATCCGCCACCGCCTCTGCATCGAACGGCTTCAACGTCGGCACGTGCAGCACGCCGGCCGAGATGCCGTCCTCAGCCAATGCCTGGGCGGCGTCGATGGCGCACTCTGTCATGAGACCGGTCGAAATGAGCCCGACGTCGGAACCTTGACCAAGGACCGCCGCGCGACCGACAGCAAATCGGTATGCATGCGGATCGAGCACGCGGCGGACCTTGCCGCGCAGCAGCCGCATGTAGACTGGTCCGTCGTAGTCGGCGATGGCGTGGGTGATCTGGGCGATGTCGGTCGCATCGCAAGGGTCGATCACCACCAGATTCGGCACCATCCGCATCAGTGCGACGTCCTCGATTGCCTGATGCGTGCCGCCGTAGCCGGTGGTCAATCCCGGCAGGCCGGCGATGATCTTGACGTTGACGCAGCTGTGGGCGCAGGCGATGGCGATGAAATCATAGGCGCGCCGCGTAGCGAAGACGCCGTAGGTGGTGGCGAACGGCACGGCTCCCGTCCGCGCCAGTCCGGCGGCGACTGCCACGAGGTTCTGTTCGGCCATGCCGACATTGAAGAACCGATCCGGATAGGCGTCGCGAAACGGCAGGATATCGGTGTATTTGCCGAGGTCCGCGGTCAGTCCGACGATGTCGCCGCGGCGCTTATGCACCTCGATGAGGGCGTTGCCGAAGGGCGCGTCCACCACCGGTCGTGCGTCCGGCGCCTCGTCGATGCCCATAGCCTTGGAATAGGTGCGCAAGGTCGTCATAGTGGCGAGCCTTCGAGTTCGAGGATAAGGGCGTCCCATTCGTTGGGCTCGACGCGGACAAAATGAGCCTTCTCGCGCCGTTCGAGCGTCGGCACGCCTTTGCCGGGCTTGGTGCGCAGCACGATGGCATGCGGTCTGCCGGCGGTGGCGCGGGCCGAATGCAGCGCGGCGACGATCGCGCTCATGTCGTTGCCGTCGATCTCCTGCACCTGCCAGCCGAAGGCGCGCCATTTGTCGGCGACGGGCTCGATTTCGATGACGATCGCGCCGTCCGCCTGGATGCCGTTGCAATCGATGAGCGCAACGAGGTTGTCGAGACCGAAGCTGGCGCCCGACAGGGCCGCTTCCCAGGTCGAGCCTTCCTGCAGTTCGCCGTCGGACAATTCGCAGAAGATCCGCGCACTGGAGTTGTGAAGACGCAAGCCGAGAGCCATTCCCACCGCCTGGCCGAGCCCGTGGCCGAGCGAGCCGCCGATGATCTCGACCCCCGGGGTGGTATCGAGCGTCGACATCTGCAGCCGGCTGTCGTCGGCGCCATATGTCGACAGTTCGTCGAGCGGGAAGACTGCGGCCTCGGCGAGCGCCGCCCACAGCGCAATGGAATAATGGCCGGTCGACAGCAGGAAGCGATCGCGTCCGGGGTCTTTCAGATCGTCAGGCGACCAGCGCAGCTCATGGAAGTACAGCGCGGCGAGCACGTCGGCGATGCCCAGTCCCTGGCCGATGTAGCCCTGGCCCGGGCCGCGCGCCATGACGAGCATATGGCTGCGCATGCGATGGGCGCGGGCTTGCAGTTCGGCGATGTCGGCGCTCGCCGGCGGGTGGTTGGCACTTCGGGTCATCGTCAATCCTTGTCCAGTCCGCCGCTGATGTTCAGTCGCTCGGCCACCAGATAGTCGGGTGCATCGAGCGCCAGCCATACGACCGCAGCGGCTATCTCCGCGGTCTCGGCGCGGCGACCGAGCGGTATGCGCCGGGTTCGCTCGGCCAGGAATGCCTCGATGTCGGAGCGGCCCTCGATCCGCGCCATTGTCGCCTCGGTCGAGCGCTGCATCTCGGTATCCATCATGCCGGGGGCCAGCGAGTTCACCCGCACACCAAAAGGCGCCAGTGCCACGGCCGCGGCCCGGGTGATGGAATCGACCGCCGCCTTGCTGGCCGAGTAGGCGGCATAATTGGGCAGTGCCATGCGCGAGGCCGGCGAGGTGATGTTGACGATCCGCCCGCGGCCGGCGTCCCGCATCACGCGGCCGGCGGCAACGGTCAGCATGGCGAGCGCGACGACGTTGATGCCGAACGTGCGTTGCCACGAGGCCTGCGTCATCTCCAGGAACGGTTCGATCACGCCATAGCCGGCATTGTTGACGAGGGCGTCGATGCGTCCCCATCGCGCGGTCGTCGTGGCGATCGCCGCATCGGCGGCGCCGTCGCCGGTGAGATCCCCCACCAGATGCAGCACGCCGTCCGCCTCGACCGCCGTCTCGGCCAGCCCCGCCGCGTTGAGGTCGGCAATCGCCACCCGTACGCCACGTGCCAGCAGCTGGCGGGCGATTTCGCGCCCCATGCCGCTTCCGGCTCCGGTGACGAGTGCCGTCCGCGCTTCCAATGTCTCGCTCATGTCGAACCCTCGGTCACTTGGCGTGGGGAAGTTTGGCGGTGCCGGTGAATTCGTCGCGCCAGGTGGCATCCCACAGCGATGGAAAGGCGAGCGGCCGATATGGGTGGTCGGCAATCGCCGCCTCATCCAGCTCGATGCCGAGGCCGGGCGCGTCGGGCAGCGCCAGCCGGCCGCCCTTGAGCGGCGACCAGCCGCCGACGAGATCATTGCGCCAGTCCACATCGAATTCAGCGAAACTCTCCAGCATCAGCATGTTCGGGGTCGACCAGGCGACATGGAGCGCCGCGGCGAAGGCGACCGGGCCGATCGAGCAATGCGGCGAGATGCCGATGTCCTGAGCGGCGGCCATGGCGGCGATTTTCTTGGCCATGGTGATGCCGCCGCAGTGCGCCACATCCATCTGCACCACGTCGGCGGCGCGACAATTGATGAGGCGGGCGAAGTCGGACAGCATGTAGAGTCGCTCACCGGAGGAGATCGGCAGGCGGCAGCGCTCCCTGACGTCCCTGAGGAGGTCGATGGCCTCCGGTGCGACCGGTTCTTCGCACCACAGGATGTGCATGCCCTCCAGACGTCGGATAAAGCGCACAGCAT
>JARLIT010000158.1 GCA_031291575.1 Ancalomicrobiaceae bacterium | reverse complement strand
TGCAGGAGCGGGCCGGCAAGGTCGGCTTCGACTGGAACGACCCGAAGGCGGTGATTGCGAAGATCCGCGAGGAACTCGGCGAGATCGAGGCCGAGATCGACGCGAAGGCCAGCCGCGACCGGCTGGAAGACGAACTCGGCGACGTGCTGTTCGCGGTCGCCAATCTCGCCCGGCACTTGAAGCTAGATCCCGATGCGGCACTCAGGCGCACCGATGAGAAGTTCCGCCGCCGCTTCGGCCATATCGAGGCGGTTCTGGCGGCGCAGGGCAGGGCGCTTGGAGATGCCAGCCTCGACGAGATGGAGGCGATCTGGCAGGACGCGAAGGGAAAAGTCTAGAGCATCCTGCGATCAGCCGGAATCGGCTGACGCAGGCAGGATGCTCTAGATTCAAAGAGATAGAGCGCCTTATGTGCGTCCGATTGGACGCACGGCGCTCTAGGGCCGAGGCAGCTCTGATCTCGAATCGACCCGTCGCCGTCATTGCGAGCGAAGCGAAGCAATCCAGAAGCCTCAAGAAGACCCTGGATTGCTTCGCTTCGCTCGCAATGACGAAATGGAAGCAGAAAACACCCGCGTGGCAGAGGAACGTCTGACGTCCTATCCCGCCTGCCGGATATACTTGCCCGCTCTTGAGCGAAACAGGTCCAGCGCCTTCGGCGGCACGCGCAACTCGAGATCGACACTCGCCTCGCGGTCGTTGCGGGAGAGCACTTCGGTCGAACGGTAGATCCAGGCGAGAAGCGCACCTTCCGCCGCCGGCACGGAGAGACGGAATCGCATCCGGTCGCGGTTGAGACGGTCCTCGATGAGGGTCATCAGCCGATCGACGCCTTCCCCGGTCAGCGCCGAGACCGGCACGCTGGCGGGTCCCTTACCGGCGCCGTGGCCGCCGTCGGCGAGCATGTGTTCGCGTGCCGGTTCGTCCAGCTTGTCGATCTTGTTCCACACCTCGATGAAGCGCTCGGGGTCCTTGGCATCGAGGCCAAGAACGCGCAGCACGTCGGTAACGTCGTCGGCCTGCGCCGCCGCGTCTTCATGGGCCATGTCGCGCACATGCAGGATGAGATCCGCCTCGATCACCTCTTCGAGCGTCGCCCGGAAGGCGGCAACGAGGTGGGTGGGCAGGTCGGAGACGAAGCCGACGGTGTCCGACAGGATCGCCTCGCCACCATGCGGCAGCATGACGCGGCGCAGCGTCGGATCGAGCGTGGCGAACAAGAGGTCCTTTGCAACCACCTCGGCACGGGTCAACAGATTGAACAGCGTCGACTTGCCGGCATTGGTGTAGCCAACCAGCGCGACGATCGGATGCGGCACCTTTCGGCGGTTCTTGCGGTGCAATTCGCGCGTGCGCCGCACCTGGTCGAGGTCGGCCTCCAGGTGGGCGATGCGCTCCTGCAATTGCCGCCGATCGGCTTCGATCTGCGTTTCGCCCGGGCCGCCGAGGAAGCCGAAGCCGCCGCGCTGGCGTTCCAGATGGGTCCAGGAGCGCACCAGCCGGCTCTTCTGGTAGTTCAGATGTGCCAGCTCGACCTGCAGCCGGCCTTCCTTGGTGCGGGCGCGTTCACCGAAGATCTCCAGGATCAGCCCGGTGCGGTCGAGCACCTTGGCGTTCCAGGCGCGTTCGAGATTGCGCTGCTGCACCGGGGTCAGGGCGTGATCGACAATGACGAGTTCGACCTCGCCGGCCAGGATTAGCACCTTGATCTCGTCGATCTTGCCGGTGCCGATAAGGGTGGCCGGGCGCAGAGTGGCCAGCTTGACCGAAATGCAGTCGATCACCTCAAGGTCGATGGCGCGCGCCAGACCGACAGCCTCCTCGCGCCGTGCCTCCAGTGACCGGCGAACCCGTGCTTCGTCCGATGAGTCGCTGCGGCGTTCTTCCGCTTTGTCGCTAGACCGGAACGGCACCACCACGATGGTGCGCGTCGGCCCGGCCTTGCGGTCAATCGGCCCGCGCGGCCCGCGGGCCTCTATGTCGCCGCTATCGAGCGATTGCAATCAGACACCTGCCTCGTCAGTGGGTTCGAACAGCTGCAGCGGCGATCCAGGCATGATCGTCGAAATAGCGTGCTTATAGACGAGCTGGGAGTGCCCGTCGCGCCGCAGCAAGACGCAGAAGTTGTCGAACCAAGTCACGACGCCCTGAAGCTTGACACCGTTCACAAGAAATATCGTCAGGGGCGTCTTGTTCTTGCGAACGTAGTTGAGGAACGTGTCCTGAAGGTTTTGAGCGCGATCCGCCATCTTATTGAAGACCTTTTCATTGAATGGACTTATTGGCCGAGCGGCTTGTCCGTCGCCCGGCGGTGTCCTGGAGTATAGTTCATCCGGATCGGATTGATCCGTGCGCAACTCGCGAAATCATTGTGTCTTGAGCATTTCCTTCGCCGAAACACCGATCCGACGATCAGTTGATGCCCGAGATCTCTGTACTCCGCTGCTTCGGTGCTCCGCCGCCCGCGACGCCCCGATTCCGCTCCCGACTGAGCCCCTTGGCGAGCCCTGCCGCTGAACAAACGCAAACACGGCTCCCCGTGACGCGAAGCGCCGACCCTACTATCCCATAATCAAGCACGATTTGCGGCCGAGGCCAAACGCCGATTTCCACAACATGCCTTATTTAGTCGCAGGTGTGGCCTCGGCGACGTCGTGGAACCGGCGGCGAAGATTGAGCGCGATCGTGCCGGGGTGGCCATTGGCGACCGGGTCGCCGTCGATCATCACCACCGGCAGGACGATCTGGGAGGCGGAGGTAACGAAGGCTTCGCGCGCCGACTTGGCTTCGGCGACGGTGAAGCGGCGCAGCTCCACCTTGAGCCCGGCGGCTTCGGCGACGTCAAGCACGCCCGCCCGGGTGATGCCCGAGAGGATGGCCGTGCTCGCCTGGCGGGTGACGAGAACGCCTTCGGCCGTGACGATCCAGGCGTTCGACGAACCGCCCTCGGTGACATAGCCGTCCGCATCGATGAACCACGCCTCGCGCGCGCCGGCCTCGCGCGCCGCCTGCTTGGCCAGCACGTTGGGCAGCAGGCCGACCGTCTTGATGTCGACCCGGCCCCAGCGGTTGTCGGGCAGCGTGATGACGCCGATGCCGGCATTGGCCTGCGTTTCGGCCTTCGCCCGATCGCCATGCTTGGCGGTGATGACGAGGCTGGGCGGCAAGGGCGTCGCTGGGAAGGGGTGATCTCGCCGGGCGACGCCGCGCCCGACCTGCAGGTAGACCGAGCCGTAGGAGACGAGGTTGCGCCCGACCACTTCGCGGATGACGAAGGCGAGCGCCGGCCGGCTCATCGGGCGCAACATCTGAAGGGCGTCGAGCGAGCGGTCGAGCCGGTCGAGGTGGCGCGTCAAATCGATGATGGCGCCGTCGCGCACTTCGCAGGCCTCGTAGACGGCATCGGCGAACTGGTAGCCGCGATCCTCGATGTGGACGAAGGCGTGGGCATGCGGGAGATAGCGGCCATTGACATAGGCGATGCGGCCGTTGGGCGCTTTGGTGCGGCCGGGCGAAAGGGGATTTGCCATTAGGAGACGTCCAGATTGTGGGAGGCGCCGGAGTTGGCGGCGCCGAGACGGGATGCGGGAAGTAGGCGCCCCGGTCCGGCGTATGTCGCACTGGATCGGCGTCGGCGGGGCAGAGGGGAGCCGGCGTGTCAGCCGACGCCGAGGGATTTCAGCTTGCGGTGCAGGGCGGAGCGCTCCATGCCGACGAACTCGGCGGTGCGCGAGATGTTGCCGCCGAAGCGGTTGATCTGCGCCATCAGGTACTCGCGCTCGAAAATCTCGCGTGCGTCCCTGAGCGGTAACGACATCAGATGTTCGCCGCCAGTGCCCGTCGGCAGCGACGGCAACATGGCGCCGACTTCGGCCGGCAGCAGGTCGGCCGTGATCACCGCTTCCGGATCGCCCCGCGTCAGGATCATCAGCCGCTCGACGTTGTTCCTGAGTTGGCGGATGTTGCCGGGCCAGTCGTGTGCCTGCAACACCGCCATGGCGTCGTCGCCGATCTTGCGGGTCGGCAGCCCGGTCGATCGGCTGATCTGCTCCATGAAGTGGCCGACGAGGAATGGGATGTCCTCGCGCCGCTCGGCGAGTGAGGGCACGCGGATCGGCACCACGGCGAGGCGATGGAACAGGTCCTCGCGGAAGCGCCCGTCCTGGATTTCGCGCGGCAGGTCGCGTGCGGTCGACGACACGACGCGCACGTCGACATGCACCCGGGTGGCGCCGCCGACGCGGGTGAAGGTCTGGTCGACCAGCACGCGCAGGATCTTGCCCTGCGTCTCGCGCGGCATGTCGGCGACCTCGTCGAGATAGAGCGTGCCGCCATGCGCCTCCTCGAGCGCGCCGACCTTGCGGCTGAGCGACATGCCGTGTTCGGTGCCGAACAGCTCGACTTCCATGGCGTCGGGCGTGATCGTGGCGGCATTGATGACGACAAACGGCCCGTTGGCGCGGGCGGATAGCTGATGCAGCATGCGCGCCGCCAGCTCCTTGCCGGCGCCGGAAGGACCCGCGATCATCACGCGGCTGTTGGTGGGCGCGACCCGTTCGATCTGGTTCCTGAGCTGGTTCATGCCCGGCGAGGTGCCGAGGAGGTCGGAGGCATCGCCCGACTTCTCGCGCAGTTCCTTCACCTCGCGCTTCAGTTTCGAAGCCTCGAGCGCGCGATCGGCGACGAGCAGCAGCCGGTCGGACTTGAACGGCTTCTCGATGTAGTCATAGGCGCCGCGCTTGATCGCCGAAACGGCGGTCTCGACGTTGCCGTGGCCGGAGATCATGACGACCGGAAGATCGGGGTGTTGCGCCTTGATCGCGTCGAGAAGAGCGAGCCCGTCGAGCCGGCTGCCCTGCAGCCAGATGTCGAGGAAGATCAGCGAAGGCCGCCGCTTTTCGATTGCCGCCAGGCAGTCGTCACTATTGGCGGCTGTCCTCGTCCCGTGCCCCTCGTCGTCGAGGATGCCGGCCACCAGTTCGCGGATATCGCTCTCGTCGTCGACTATGAGAATGTCCGATGCCATGGTTTTTCTGCTTCGTCTTTGAATTCAAAAATCAGATCGGCGGGGGTAGGAGGGCCTCGGGTCAGGCGGGGGCGGTCGCCTCGGGCGGCGCCTCGGCGATCGGCGTCCGACTTGTGGCAGCATGTGGGCCTTCGCCTTCGGCGCGCTCGTCGGCAGCCGGCAGGGTGAGTCGCATCAGGGCGCCGCGCCCGCCGCTCGCCACCACCGGCGAATCCAGCAGTTCGATGCGGCCACCGTGGTCCTCCATGATCTTGCGCACGATGGCGAGACCCAGGCCGGTGCCCTTTTCGCGCGTCGTCACATAGGGTTCCAGCAACCGATGGCGGTTTTCCGACGGCAGCCCGATGCCATTGTCGACGACGTCGATGACGATGGTGCGCCCGTCGCGCCGTGCCTTCACCTCGACCAGTCCCTTGCCGCGGATCGCGTCCGGGACTGCCTCGATCGCCTCCGCGGCGTTCTTGATGACGTTGGTGAAGGCTTGCGAGAGGAGGCGCTGGTCGTAGCGCCCGATCAGCGGCTCGTCGGCCAAATCGACGACGAATTCCGTGTCCGGGTGGCCGACGCCCTGCAGGAACACCGCCTCCTTCAACGCATCGGCGATGTTGCCCGGATCCATTTGTGGTTTCGGCATGCGGGCAAACGAGGAGAATTCGTTGACCATCCGTTCGATGTCGCCGACTTGGCGGATGATCGTATCGACGCACTGATCGAACACTTGGTGATCGTCGGTGACATATTTCGAATAGCGGCGGCGGATGCGTTCCGCCGACAATTGGATCGGGGTCAGCGGGTTCTTGATTTCGTGGGCGATGCGCCGGGCGATGTCGGCCCAGGCCGAGGAGCGCTGAGCGGTGACGAGGTCGGTGATGTCGTCTAGGGTGACGACCAGACCGCCGGCGCCGTCTCTGTCTTCATCCGACTCGTTGGTGATGCGCACCGCGACCGTATATTCCATGCCGGCGCGCCTGACCGCGATCTGCCATTGCCGTTTGTCGGATGCCTCGGTTGCACGGGCCTCGGCGAGGAGCGGGACGACCTCGGGGACCACTTCGGCGATCGATCGGCCGAGCGCATCCTTCTCATCAATGTCGAGGAGCGCCTGGGCCGAGCGGTTCAACAGTGTCAGCCGGTCGTCGGCGTCGACGCCGATGACGCTCGCCGTGACCCCGGCGAGCACCGCCTCGGTGAAGCGCCGCCGCCGGTCGAGCTGATCGTTGGCCTTGACCAGTTCGGCACGTTGCGAGCGCAGTTCCGTCGTCATGGTGTTGAAGGTGGCGCCGAGATGGGCGAGGTCGCCCTCCTTGGGCCGGACCGGCACCTGCACCGAGAGATTGCCTTTCGACACGTAGTCGGCGGCGAGGATCAGCCGGCGGATCGGGGCGACGAGGCGGTTGGCGAAGCCGATGCCGAGCCAGACGGCGGCAAGCAGGAGAATGAAAGCGACGCCGATGAAGATGATGCCGAAGGCCAGCTGCGCGCCTGTCCGCGACTGTTCGAGCTGGCGATAGTCGTCGGCGGCCTCTTGCGCCAGTCGGACCTGGTTGAGCGTGTCGAGCGCCAGGGGCCGGGCGACATAGAGATAGAGGTCGTCGTACTCCTTCAGCTTCATCACCGCGCCGACCTGACTGGCCGCACCCGGCGAGATGACCACCGGCTCGCCCCCCTCCGCCGTGGCCATCGCGGCCTCCGGCGGCATCTTCAGATCGCTCCAGGTCTCGTCGAGCAAAACGCGGGTGACGACCGTGCCGTCGCGCTTGATGAGGAAGGCCGCCGGGATCGCCCGGAGCGCAGCTTGGCTCTGGAAGATGGCATCGAAGCGCGACGGTTCACTGTCGTAGATCGGCTCGGCTCGGTCGATGTCGGTCGCCATGGCGATGGCGTCGCCCCTGAGCGCCCGCGTGTGTTCGAGCAGATAGGCGTTGCCGACGTTGGCTGAATTCTCCACAATCGTGCGAGTGCGCGTCTCGAACCAGCGATCGAGGCCGCGATCGAGCGTCACCCATGCCATGATGGCGAGGAGGATCGCCGGCGCGGTGGCGATGATCGAAAACAGGGCGATGATCTGCCAGTGCAGGCGGGCGGCGGCTCGGCCGCTCTTCCAGGCGACGAACAGTCCAAACGCTTCCCACGCGATCAGCCCAGCCAGAAAAAACAACAGAACGGCGTTGACCAGCAGCGCCGCCGAGACGACCTGCGTGGTCGGTGTGATCGGCGTCGAATCGGTCAGGATCAGGAAGGAGGCGATCACCGTCGTCAGCGCGATCACCACGGTGACAAAACCTGCGGCGCGGACCTTGCGGCCGGCGGCACCGAGGGGAGCGGTGACATGCTTGGGGATGGTCAGGATCGGCGGATCGGAATTCATGCGCTTTCCGGCTTACCTTCGGCTCGTTGGCGGCCGCCTGGGCGACCCGTTTCCACTCTGATGTCCGGCTCTGGCGGATGCCGGACGGGCTCGGCTCGGAGCCTCGTACGAAAGGCCCTCCCGGAAACGGCTGTCCAGCCCCCCAAGACCATGTGGCCGAAGTGTTACGGTGCAGCCCCGGTTCGCGTCGGCGCTGGCCGGATGTTCCACCCCGCCGCCGCATCGTCAGCAGTAATTGTTGCAAATTTGCGGCACTGTGACCAGTTTGGCACAGGGCTGATAGTCCATCGCCGGACAAATGCCAACGTTCTCAACAGAAACCTCGGCAGATCGCCGGAATTCCTCTAATTGAAGTGGCACGGCAGCCCGCCACCCACCTGCTGCAAGCCTTTCGGCGGAGACACACGATGAACGGACGCCATGGAACGGACAAAGGCGCGACCGCCGGGGGCGACGTCGAACGCGGGACGGGTCGACGCTCTTCGCGGCTGCGGCTCAGAGCCGCCTGGATGTACTACGTCGAGGACATGACGCAGAGCGCCATTGCCGATGCGCTCGGCATCGGCCGGGTGACCGTGGTTCGGCTGCTGGCGGATGCGCGCGCCTTGAACGAAGTGAAGATCTCGCTTGCCCGCGACGTCGCCGACCTGCCCAGGCTCGAGTTCGGGCTCGAACGGGCGCTCGGCATCGGCGAGGTGGTGATTGCGCCGATGGCCGGCCCCGAGTCCGACCCGATTGCCGTCGTCGGCGCCGCCACCGGCCAGGTGCTTGCCGACATCATCCGCCCAGGCATGCGCATTGGCGTCGGTTGGGGACGCACGCTGATGCGGGCGCTGGATCTCCTCGACGACCGGCCGATGCCGGGCCTCGACGTGGTATCGCTGTTGGGCGGCATCGCCTTCGTCAAGCAGTACAATCCGGCCGAGTTCGCCTGGCGCTTCGCCCGGACCTTCCATGCCGACTGCTACCTGATTGCGGCGCCGGCGCTGGTCGATTCGGCCGAGACGCGCAAGGCGCTGGTCGAGCGATGCGGCATCGGTCCAATCCTCGACATGGCGGAACAGCTCGATGCGATCGTGGCTTCGATCGGTTCGGTGAAGGAGACGAGCACCTCGTATCGCTTCGGCTACGTCAGCGAGGAGGAGCGGGGCTCGCTGATCGCCAAGGGCGCCGTCGGCGATGTGCTCTATCGCTACTTCGACATCGAGGGCCGGCCGATCGCGCATCCGATCGACGCGCGCGTGATGGGCGTCGATCGGCGCCAACTTGCCGCCGCGCCGATCCGCGTGCTGTCGTCGGGCGGGCTCGACAAGGTCGAGGCGATCATCGGCGCGTCGAGGATGCTCAAGCCGACGACGCTCATCACCGACGAGGTGACGGCATCGGCGATCCTCGATCTCCTGGAGGCCAACGGCGAGGCGGCCGCGCCCGCCCTGGCGGCGAAGGACTAGGCCGTGGCCATCGAAATCACCTCCGCCATCGTCCTCGACGACGAGGAGTTCGTCGAGAGCTTCATGCGTGCCTCGGGCCCGGGTGGGCAGAACGTCAACAAGGTGTCGACCGCAGTGGACTTGCGCTTCGACGTCGTCGCGACACCCAATCTGCCCGATCCGGTGAAATGGCGGCTGTCGCGTCTGGCCGGCCGCCGCATGACGCTCGACGGCGTCGTCGTCATCCGCGCCGACCGTTTCCGCACGCAGGAGCGCAACCGCGCCGATGCGCGCGAACGGATGATCGAGCTGATCCGTCAGGCCGCCGAACCGCCGCCGCCGCCGCGCCGCCCGACCCGGCCGACGCGCGCCTCGAAGGAACGCCGGCTCGACGCCAAGACCCGCCGGTCGGCCATCAAAAGTGGCCGCTCGTCGCACCACGACAGCGACTGAGACGCCGGGCGAAGGAACTGGAGCGGCTTAGCGGCCGTTGGCGACGGCGCCGTTCTCGACGACGCGGGTCACCACCCGCTTGCCGTCGAAGGTGAGCGCCAGCCGCCCGTGCTTCAATTCCAGCGCGGCGTTGCCGAACAGTTCGCGCCGCCAGCCCGAGAGCGCCGGAACGTTCGCCTCGTCGTCGACGGCGATGGCTTCCAGTTCGTCGACCGTGGCGATCACCTTGACCGCGACGCCGTGCCGTTCCGAGACGAGCTTCAACAGCACCTTGAGGAGATCGACGGCGGCCAGCGCGCCTTCCGGCGTCACCTTCTGCTTCGGGATGACCGGCAGCTGATCCTTCGGCGTGGCAAGCGCCCGCTTGACACAGGCGATGATCTCCTCGCCCTGGCGCGAGCGCTCGAAACCGCGCGACAGAGATCGCAAGTTGCCGAGTCCGGCAACGTCACTTGGCTGCTCGCCGACGATCTCGTAGATGGCTTCGTCCTTCATCACGCGCGAGCGCGGAACGTCGCGGGCACGCGCCTCGCGTTCGCGCCAAGCGGCGAGTTCCTTCAGGATGACGAGGTCGACGGGCTTGCGGATGCGCATCTTCAGACGCTCCCAGGCGTCCTCCGGGCGCTGGTCGTAGGTCGAGCGCGAGGTCAGCACGCGCATCTCGTCGTTGACCCAGTCGGCACGCCCCTGTTCGGCCAGACGGGCGGCGAGGTTGTGGTAGACGTTGCGCAGGTGCGTTACGTCCGACAGCGCATAGGCGAGCTGCTTCTCGGTCAGCGGGCGTCGCGTCCAGTCGGTGAAGCGCGACGACTTGTCGATGTGGTCGCCCAGGATCCGCTGCACCAGCTGGTCGTAGGAGATCGATTCGCCGTAACCGCACACCATCGCCGCGACTTGCGTGTCGAACACCGGGTGCGGCACGAAGTCGCCCATCCGGAAGATGATCTCGATGTCCTGCCGGCCAGCGTGAAACACCTTCACCACCCGCTCGTCGCGCATCAGATCGAGGAACGGCGTCATGTCGAGGCCGGGCGCCAGGGCATCGACGATGACGGCTGTATCCGGGCCGGCAAGCTGCGCCACGCAGAGCTTCGGCCAATAGGTCGTTTCGCGGAGAAACTCCGTGTCGACGGCGACGTAGGCGTGACGGGAGAGGCGGGAACAGGCCTCGGCGAGGTCGGAGGTCGTGGTGATCATCGGCATGGACGCGGTCTATAGACGAAAATCCCGCAAAAATGAACGACTTTCAGCCCGCTGCGCGTGTGCCCGGATGGTGGTAGCGACAATAGGGCAACGCTGTCCGCAAATAGACGGACCGGCACATGGTCGCCCAGTGCCGGTCCGTCAATCGATTGGAGGCGGCGGAAAGGCTCAGCCGACGCGGACCTTCCGCAGGAAGGCGCCGAGTTCTTCCGACAGTCTGTGGCTCTGCGACGCCAAGGCGTTGGACGCGTTGAGCACTTTGTCGGAGTTGTCGGACGACCGGCGTGCCGCGCTGCCGACCCGCTCGATGCTCGCCTGCACGGTCTGCGTTCCTTCGGCGGCGACCTGCGCGCTTGAGGCGATTTCCTGCGCGGCATGGCCCTGCTCGCCGACCGCCGCGATGACCGTTTCGGACGACCGGCTCATGCGGGTGATGACGGCGGCAATACCGCGAATCGCGTCCATCGACTGAGCGGTCGAGGCCTGGATGCCGCCGATCTGGGTGGCGATCTCCGAGGTCGCCCGGGCGGTCTGGTCGGCGAGCTGCTTCACCTCCGCCGCCACGACCGCGAACCCGCGACCCGATTCGCCGGCGCGTGCCGCTTCGATGGTGGCGTTCAACGCCAGAAGGTTAGTCTGCGAGGCGATGTTGGAGATGAGGTCGACGACATTGCCGATGCGCTCGGCGGCGGCCGACAGTTCTTCCACCTTGCCGGCGGCCCGTTCGATCTCCAGCACGGCCTCGTTGGCGACGGCTGCCGATTCCGAAACCTGACGGTTGATCTCGCCGGTCGAAGACGACAGTTCCTCGGTAGCGGCGGCGACGGTGGCGACCGACGTGGCGGCCCGCTTCGACGCGGAGCCGACGTCGTCGGCCTGCAATTGCACTTCCTGAGAGGCGGACGACATGTCCTGGGCGTAGTTCTTCAGGTGCTCGCTCGCGGCGGCAACCTCGCGGACGATGCCGCCGACGGCCTGCTCGAACTGGTCGGCCAGCTGCTGCATCTGCTGGTGACGCTCGATCGCGGATTGCCGTTCGCGCTCGTCCTGTTCGGCCCTGAGCTGGGCACCTTCGATCAGGCTCTCGCGGAAGATCTTCAACGTCGTGGCCATGGTGCCGATTTCGGTTCGGAGCCCGAGGCCGGGGATCGGCGCTTCCAGATCGCCGTCGGCGAGCCGTTTCATTGCCGCCGAGATGCCGAGGACTGGCTTGGCAATCGACCGGCCGATGGCCCAGGCGACGCAGATGCCGAACACCAGCGCCGCCAAGGCACCCGCCATCAACTCCTGGCGCGTGCTGTCGAACACGGCATCGGCCTGATCGCGGAAGCTCTGCGCGTCCTGGGCGGCGGAGATCCGCATCTCGTCGGTCAGATGGGCGATTTCGATCGTCTGCGGCGCCATCTTCTCCCCGGTGATCTGGGCGAGGCTGACGGAAATGGCGGCCGCACGCTGATAGGATTTCTGGAAATCGGCGATGAGCTTGCCGAATTGCTTGGCGGTCGATTCCTCCTGGCTGCCCGAAAGCCGGTTGGAAATCAGGTCGACACGCTGGTTGATTCCGGCGACCGCCTGGTCAGCCTGGGTCAGGGCGGTCTGGTCGGCGAAGGCGATGATGGTGATGGCCGAGACCCGGGCAACGCCTGCCATCTCCACGATCTTGTTGGCGATCGGCATCAGCGAATCGTCGCCGACGGCTGCGAGCTTCGTTTGCAGGAAGCTGGCGCGATTGCGGATTTTTTCCAGGTTCGGCTTGATCGATTGCTCGACCAGCGTGTTCTGCTCGAGCTTCAGGGCCGATAGGTCGCCCCAGGCGGTCTTGTAGTCCTTGAGCAGGTTGCTGATCTTGCCGACTACATCGAGGCGGTGCGGATCGACGATGACCGAGGCGCCCTTCCCGACGGCACTCTCGGCGCGAATGAGCGTCGCTTCGGCGGCCGACTTGGCCTCCTCCGTGCCCTTGGCGGCGAATTCATTGGTGGCGAAGCGCAATTCCAGGAAGGCGCGATCGATGTCGCGGCTGGCGTCTGCTTCCTTGTTGCGGACATCGACGGCTGCCGAACTGGAGCCGAGGTCCTGCAGCGCCATCATCGCGATGCCGCCGCCGCAGAGCATGAGGAGCAGGATAATCCCGAAGCCGAAGGTGATCTTGTTCTTGATGGAAAGTCGCGACAGCACGTTTCAGCCTCCTCCAGCTCGAGCGCTACGTCTTCTTGGCACCATGGTCGAGCGCGAGATCGGACGGCTTGGCGAGCAGCCGACCACACGACAAGTCCGCTGGCAGACGCAAGGAGGGTATCGCCACGCATGGAAACTTATGCATGCGAGTGATTAATGAACGCTTAAGCGTATTTATAGAAGAGTACATAAGAAACAGCGATTTGTGTCGTATGCGTTAGATTATATTGCGCATCTGGAACGTATATATCGATATAGAATCTGGCGTAGCCTCGAATATGTTTCTCAAGAATCTGATCTATCGCAAAATAATGAATATAACGAAAAGTACATCTGTCCGGAAATACGAATTATTATTTAGTCTGCGCGGATATATCGGTGCTAGAGCGCCGCAGAGAGATGCTCGCATGAATAGAGACGGCATTTCGCGAGCGGTTCTGTTTTGGTGCCGGACACCGCGCCGGACCAGGCAGCCGAACCGCCATAACTAGGAACAATCCCGGAGGTGCTTCCAGGTGTCGCACCCCAGCAAGCCGGACACCGGGGATCTTCCCGCCGCAACCTCGAGGCGAGACGGGGCGCTTGCCCGGCACGAAGCTCCGGCTTCCGCTCCATCGGGCGATCAGCTCGGCGATCTCCCTATCGGACCGGCGAACGATCGATGCGTGACGCGCCGGGCGGGACCATCGGCACCATGATTGGCTTGACAGATCCGCCGCGGCGATGATTGCTCCTGCCGTTCGCGACGGGCAGCCCCGCACTGCCCAAATGGTTCGTTCGAGGAGACCCCATGATCCCGTCAGTCCTTCGGCGCTTGGCTGCGGCCGCCGCGCTTTCGCTGATCGTCGCCGCTCCGGCTCTTGCCGCCGAGCCGATTGCCGTCGACGTGGCGAACCACACGGTCGCCACCAAATGCGCCGAGGAGGACAACGTCTATTTCACCCTGTCGGCGCCGAAGGTCGCCCATTTCGCGGTCGAGGCGCGCGCGGTCGCCTATCTCGGTTCGATCGTGCGGGATTCGACCCTGCCGGATTTCACCGACTGCTCCTTCGGTCAGGACTGGGCGCCCGATCCGCACCCCTACGTGCCGCCGACCGCGGTGCTCTATGAGGACGACCAGTACATTCTGAAAGGCATCGTCTACCCGGACTTTTGGCGTCCGACGGTGGTGCCGGTCAAGGTCGGCAAGCTGACGCAGAATTTCCTCCACCTGGTGCAATTGTGGAAGAAGACGGCGGCCGGCCCGGTCGAGTTCCTGGTGTTCTATCCGCAGGACGGCTATTGGCGCCTGAAGACGTTGCCGCCGTTCGAGCTGAAGGAAGTCGCCTACGGCTCATCGTTCCTCCTCGGCCCGATCGAGACGTCGACGCGGCCGTTCGTTGCCTACAAGTCGATCGAATTCGACCCGAAGGCGCTGAGCTTCGCCATCGAATTCGCGCGCGGCGGCAAGGCCGTGGTGAACGTGGCCGACATCCGGTCGGGGCATTCGCGCGTCGACGTGGCGCTGTCGGGCGTCGATACCGCCAACGCCGAAGGCTTTGCCGCGCTACGCTCGATGTTCGTCACGCCGGCCCGTTCCGATGCGGCGGAGGTGCGCGTGACGACCGCCGCCGGTGCCAAGGAGGAGGTTGCCTCGATCGGCGATTTCAAGTCGGCCAAAGCCGCTGAAGTGGTGTTCGGACGCTCGATACCGTCGATTCACAATACCAGCGCGCCCGACGTCGCCTTCACCGGCTTTTCGTCGGCGCCGTAACAACTCCGGTTGCGGAATCCGTGCCCGGGGGCAGCGATGTGTCGTCCGGGCGAGGCTCACGCAGGCTTGACGAACCTGCCTGTTTCCATTTCAGAAACGCTACGCGATAATTTTCACGGAGTATTGAAACGATTCGATGCTCCCAGGCAAAGCAGCAGTAACGAATGCTCCCTATATAGGAAGCATACGAACGCAGACAGGCTTCAGGCCCTGACCTCCGCGGCAATAGGAGTGCACGCGAAGGGGGACGCTTCACCGCGCCACCAGGCCAGCCGGCGACTTCGGGACCATGTCCGCCTCCCGCCGCGGTAACGCGCGACGGATGGCGGCGACCCGAAGGTCACGTCGACCGAATAGGGTTGAGAATTGTGGCGTTCGCTCGAAGTGGGTGCAAACGACAGGGAGGCACCTATGCGCAGCGAATGGAAGATGATTTTTGCCGGGTTTGCCGCTGGAGCCGTGATTGGTCTCGTGGCGCTGACCTCCGTCAACGCCTCGATCGGCACGCAACACATCATGCGCAGCGATCGTCTGGCCCCCGCCATCAAGCCGCCGATTACGTTCGGCGACATCGACCCGGCGAGCGTTGTCAGCCACGTCGAACTGATCGGGCCGAAAGGCACGATCGTGGAGTTCCGCGATCCGGCGGGCAAGCTCGTCTATCGGTCCGATCCGGTGACCAATACGACGATCGTCGCCAAGAATACGGTCATTCCGAGTTTCACCGTGAAGGAGAAGGCCGGTGACGTCGCCGAGCTGAAGCTCGTCAATACCGCTGGTGAACTGCCGGTCGGGCAGAAGGCCGACTGATCCGGGAACGGCACTGCCGATCCCGATCGATGCAGGCTTGAACGCATGCCGTGGCGCGGGCCCCGGCGTGCGTTTTCGTTTTTGGCGGCCGACGCGCTCGATTGCTGCCGCAGGCGAGTTCCATGGCTTGGCGAGACGATCTCGCCGGGCTATAAGCCGCCGACCCCGAAGCCCGGGGCAAAGTTCAAGTAGTGCCCGGCCGACGACGCCGGGGCATTTCCCCACGGGTGGATCCATCCGGAGGCTATGGAAACGCTCCGGCTTCACTCGTCCGAGCTCGGTCCGACCGGATTTTTCGATCAGGACGGACCAGGGCGCCGGTTGGCCGGCCGGGCATCCAGTCCCAAGTGAGAGGAACTTCCATGGCGATCGAGCGTACGTTTTCCATGATCAAGCCGGACGCGACCCGGCGCAATCTGACCGGCAAGATCGTCGCCAAGTTCGAGGATGCCGGCCTGCGCGTCGTCGCCTCCAAGCGCGTGTGGTTGACGCCGGTGCAGGCGGGCGCCTTCTACGCCGTGCACAAGGAGCGTCCGTTCTACGGCGAACTGGTGCAGCAAATGAGCGCCGGCCCGGTTGTGGCTCAGGTCTTGGAAGGCGAGAGCGCCATTGCCAAGAACCGCGAAGTCATGGGCGCCACCAATCCGGCGAACGCCGCCGAAGGCACCATCCGCAAGGACTTCGCCCTGTCGATCGGCGAGAACTCGGTGCACGGCTCCGACGGTCCCGATACCGCCAAGACCGAAATCGCCTTCTTCTTCTCCGAGCTCGAATTGGTCGGCTGACCGAACGAAGTCGGAGTCTGGGCCGCCCGACGGCCGCGGGACTGTCGACATGCCGGTGTGCGACGCCGGCATGTCGCGTTTCGGCGTTGACTTCGCCGCCTTCGCCGTCGACAAACGGCTCGCTGGCGCCGTCGAACGCGCAACATGTCGCACGCATCCGGTGAACCCGTCCGTCGCGCAAGACCGCGTTCCCGAATGGGAGGCTCGGGCCGGCCGCGAGTCCTCCGCCTAAGGCCATTTTGTGACCGAAACCGCTGCCCAGCCCGCCGTCCCGCCCGAGCTGGCAACGTCGCGCCGCCGCATCGATCCGATGGGGCTCGCCGCGATCCTGATCGGCACCGGCATCATCGCCTGGTCGGGCGTCTTCGTGCGTTTTGCCGATGTCGGACCGCTGACGAGCGCCGCCTGGCGTCTGATCATCGCGCTGCCCGGCCTCGTCCTGTGGATGGCGCTTCTCGGACGCCGGACGGGCGAAGCCGTCGACCGGCCAGCGGTCTCCTGGAGAAGCCTCTTCTGGCCGGTGATCGGTGCCGGGCTCGGGTTCACCCTCGACGTCGCCACCTTCCATTTCGCGCTGTTCGGCACCAGCATCACCAATGCCACGTTCATCGGCAATATCGCCCCGATCTTCGCGGTGATCGGCGGCCTCGTCTTCTTCGGCGAACGGCCGGAGCGCCGCGTATGGGGCGCGCTGGCCATGTCGCTCTTCGGCGGCTGGGTGATGGCCGGTGTGGTCGCGCCGTCGGATCTGCACGCTGGCGATCTCTGGGCGCTTGCCGCCGCCTTCGGCTATGCCAGCTATCTCCTGTTCATCAAGTCGGTGCGGCAGGTGCTGGCCGGCCCGGCCGCGACGCTGTGGCCGGCGATCGTCTCGGCGATCGTGCTGGTCATCTGGGCGTTGATCACCGAGCCGGTCTTCCTGCCGCATTCGCTTTCCGGTTGGTTGGCCGTCGTCGCTCTCGGCATCGGCTCGCACACGCTCGGCCAGGGACTGACCTCGATCGCCATGGGGCGCGTGCCGGTCGGCGTCATCGCCATCGTGCTGTTGGCCCAATCGCCGGTCTCGGCGCTGCTCGCCTACCTCGTCGTCGGCGAGGAGATCGCGGCGCTGCAGATCCTCGGCGGCGGCATCATCCTGGCCGCCCTCGTTATCGCCCGACCGCGCTGAGTGCACCGGAGCCGGCTGCCGCAATCCATCCTCAATGCCGTCTTGCGGTCGACGTCATCGCTCGCTACCTCACGCCATCAGGGAATTCACCGAGGAGGAGACAGGTAGCCATGTCGGAATCGCCGACTGAACATTTCGAACATGCCGAGCACGCCAAGCACGTGGCCTTGCACGGCGACAGCTTCACCACGCTCGTTTCGATCACCATCGCGCTGTTGGCGGTGGTCGCCGCGACGGTCGGCAGCCTGGAAACGCTCGAGTCCGGCGCCGCCATCTCGGCCAAGAACGAAGCCGTGCTCTACCAGAACAAGGCGACCGACCAGTGGAACTTCTTTCAGGCCAAGAGCCTGAAGAAGAACATGTACGACATCGCGGCGTCGGTAGACGGGCCGAAGAAGGACGATTTTCTGAAGACCGCCCGCCGCAACGAGGAGGAGGGCGTCGAGATCCAGAAGGAGGCGAAGAAGCTCGAGGAGGAGGCCACCGCCAAGCTGGAGGAAGGCAGCCACCACGAACACCTGCACCACCGGCTGACCATCGCCGTCACGCTGCTGCATGTCGCCATCGCAGTCGCCACCATCGCGATCATCGCCGGCGGCAAGCGCTGGCCCTGGTTCGCCTCGATCTTGCTCGGCGTCGGCGGCACGATCGCTGCGGCATCGGCGTATTTGGGGTGAGGGGCGACGGCGGCTTGCCGCCGTCAAGACGCTCCAGTGAGCGTCTTGATCTGCGAACGCGCCGAGCCTCAAGCGAGGCGCCGGGGGAATGCTGTTGGCGCATCTGGCGTGACTTCTACCCCCGGTCCTTCGTGGTTCAAGGCTCGCTCCCGCTCGAACCTCACCATGAAGGCCGAGGTGCGCATTTGCGCGTCGGTTGGACGCCGACGCCCCCCCTTCCTGGTGAGGTGCTTTGCGGAACGCAAAGCCTCGAACCATAACGGGGGCTACCGCTCAGCCTCGCCCCCAGCCCAACACGCCCTTGATCTCCAGATAGTCGTGCAACCCGTATTCGCCGTATTCGCGGCCATTGCCCGACTGCTTGTAGCCGCCGAACGGGGCGCGATAGTCGAAGGCCGGACCATTGATCTCGATCCAGCCGGCCCGAAGCCGCCGTGCCACCCGCCGCGCCCGATCGAGGCTTCCGGACTGCACCCGGCCGGCGAGCCCGTATTCGGTCAGATTGGCAAGGCGAACGGCATCCTCTTCATCGCGATAGCCGATCAGCGAGATGACCGGGCCGAACACCTCGTTGCGGAAGGTGGGCATCTCCTCGGTCACGTCGGCGAACACCGTCGGGCGGACGAAATAGCCGCGATTGAGCCCTGCCGGCCGGCCGATCCCGCCGGTGACGAGCGTCGCGCCGGCCTCGATTGCCGCCGCGATCAGGCGCTGCACCTTGTCGAATTGCGCCTGACTGACCAGCGGGCCGAGGTCGATGCCGGGTTCCGCCGGCGGGCCGACGCGCAAGCCTTCGGCGACGCGCTTGGCGATCGCCGCCGCCTCGCGCATGTGGGTAAGCGGCACCAGCATGCGCGCGGGCGAATCGCAGGACTGGCCGGAATTGGACATGACCGACAGGACGCCCTCGCTGACTGCCTTTTCCAGGTCCGCGTCGTCGAGCACCACGTTGGGTGAGTTGCCGCCGAGTTCCTGCGCCACCCGCTTCACCGTGTCGGCGGCGGCCTTGGCCACCGCGATGCCGGCCCTGGTCGAGCCGGTAAACGACACCATGTCGATATCCCGATGCGCCGCGATTGCGGCGCCGACCGTCGGCCCATCGCCGTTGACGAGGTTGAACACGCCGGCCGGCACGCCCGCCTGATCGAGGCATTCGGCGAAGACAAGCGCGGACAACGGCGCGATCTCGCTCGGCTTCAGGACCATGGTGCAGCCGGCGGCAAGCGCCGGGGCGACCTTGCAGGCGATCTGGTTTACCGGCCAGTTCCACGGCGTGATCATGCCGACGACGCCGATGGGCTCGCGCGTCACCAAACTATCGCCCTCAAGCCGATCGAATTCGAAAGCCTCCAGCACGTCGGCCATCACGGCCAGATGATCGATCCCGGACTGCGCCTGCGAGCCGCGCGCAAACGCCGTCGGGGCGCCCATGTCGGTGGTCATGGCGGCAGCGAGATCGTCGATGCGCTGGCTGAGTGCTGCACTCACCCGCCTGAGGAGCGCGACACGCTCGGCCTTCGCGGTCGCGGCAAACGTCGGGAAGGCGGCGCGTGCGGCAGCGACGGCGCGATCGACATCGGCGGCCGAGCCCAGCGCCAGGGTCGCCACGGCCTCCTCGGTCGTCGGATCGATCACCTCGACGGTTTGTGAGCCGAGGGGCGCAACCCATTGGCCGTCGATATAGAACTGGTGTGTGCGATACATGGGATCCTCGTGGTGCGGGAAGAGGCGAGCCGCAGTCTCGATCGGTTCGACCGCCGACGCTCGTTCAAATGCGACGTCAGGACCGGTCGAGCCGGCGCTTGCGACTGAGGACCCAGGCAACGAGCGCGGCATGGATGGCGAGCGCGACGACGAGAGCTTCGGCGTGATGGAGAAGCGTGCCGCCGCCCGCCGCATCGATCGCGCCGATGCCGTAGAGCTCGAGCGGCGCGAACAGGATGACGGCGGTGATCAGGCCGGGATTATACGTCCGCGTGCGGATGGCGGGCAGGATGTGCACGACCGCGTTGACGGCGACGAGGTAGAGGCCGAGAAGGCCGTAACCGATGTCGATCGTCGCTGCGGCGAAACTCAGTCCGGCCAGCCCCCACACCACCGGCACGTTGACGGCGAACACCGTGAGGGGCGTCAGCACGTCGCGCCCAGCCCCGATATGGGCGTTGACGAAGCGGCGGAAGCGGTCGGCGTCGTGCTCCTCGTACTGGTGCAGCATGTAGATCGGCAGGCACAGGAAGCAGGCGGTCAGCGCCGAACTCCAGCCGCGCGCCAGGACCGGCGTCAGAAGGAGGAGGAGGGCGCCCGCGAGCGCGCCGCCATAGACCCAATGGTCGATCAGACGTCTCAGCATGGTCGGCTCCCTCCCGGCGTGTGGCGCCCGATCGTGACGATGGCCGGGGAGGCGACGCCAAGCAAGCCGGAAATAGGCGAAGCCGGCTGCCGGGCATGCCAGTTGGCGGGTCTTGCCGTCCGGACCGGCATTTGCCGCCCAATATTTCAGCGCAATGCCTTCTGATTAAACCTTGAGCGCATAGCCTTGCGTGCGTAAGTTTACAGTTATGCGGCAACGGTGCCGACTACAGCGCCGTTCCGCCATGCCCGACATCCGATGATCCTTCCGATGAAGGCCCGGAGTCTGTCGTCCGCGAGCGGCTTCCTCATCCACAAGGACAAAGCTCATGGCCGACGTTACAGCGTCCAGCACATCTGCGCCTGAATTTTCGTTCCTGCGTCTCGGCGGGCGCATGAAAATTCTTCACCTGAGCTGGCTGGCGTTCTTCCTCTCCTTCCTCGTCTGGTTCAACCACGCGCCGCTGATGGCGTCGATCCGCACGACGTTTTCGCTGTCGGACGCGCAGGTGTCGGCGATCCTTGTGCTGAACGTGGCGCTGACCATTCCGGCCCGCGTCGTCATCGGCGCCGTCGTCGACCGCTTCGGCCCGCGTGTGACCTATTCCGCGCTTCTGGCGATCTCCGGCGTCCTCTGCCTGTTTTTCGCCTGCGCCCAGGACTTCGCCACATTGGCACTCGCCCGCTTCCTCCTCGGCTTCGTCGGCGCCGGCTTCGTCGTCGGTATCCGCATGATCGGCGAGTGGTTCCCGGCCCGGCAGATGGGCACGGCGCAGGGGATCTACGGCGGCTTCGGCAACTTCGGCTCGGCGGCCGCGGCGCTTACGATGCCTTGGCTGTTGACCCTCATCGGCGGACCGGATGGTTGGCGCTGGTCGATCGCCGTCACTGGCCTTCTCGCCATCGCCTATGCCGTCGTCTACTACCTCTCGGTCAGCGATACGCCGAAGGGCGCCACCTACTTCAAGCCGAAGAGAGCGGCCGCCATGGAGGTGTCGAGCCGCGGCGACTTCGTGCTTCTCGTGCTGATGCAGCTGCCCATGTACGTGGCACTCGGACTGATGACCTGGCAGCTCGGCCCGGCCAAGCTGAAGCTCCTCGGCGAGGGAACCGTGCTCCTCATCTTTGCCGGGCTGGCCGGGCTGTTTCTCTACCAGGTGTTCCTGTCCTGGCGCGTCAACGCCAAAGTGTTTACGGAAATCGTTCCGGAATTCGAGCGCTTCCGCTTCGCCCAGGTCGCCGTGCTCTGCCTGATGTACATGGTGACGTTTGGCGGCGAACTGGCGGTCGTCTCGATGCTGCCGCTGTTCTTCAAGGACACGTTCGGTCTGACGCTGGCCGGGGCAGGCCTCGTCGCCGGTGTCTTCGGCGGCACCAATTTCTTCGCCCGGCCGATGGGCGGTTGGCTTGGTGACAAGATTGGCCGCCGTCCGGTGCTGATCATGGTGCTGGTCGGCGTCGCCGTCGGCTATCTGGCGATGTCGACCATGTCGGCCGGTTCGAGCCTGATGCTGGCGATCGCCGCCACCGTCGGCTGCTCGATGTTCGTCAATGCCGCCAATGGCGCGGTCTATGGCGTCATCCCGATCATCAAGCGCCGCCTGACCGGCCAGATCGCCGGGCTGGCTGGCGCGTTCGGCAATGTCGGCGGCGTCGTCTACCTGACGCTCTTGTCCTCCTCCTCGCCGCAGATCTTCTTCCTGGCGATCGGCGGTTCGGCGCTGGTGGTGCTCGGTGGAATTCTCCTATTCTTCCGCGAGCCGAAGGGAACGATCGCTGAACTGATGCCCGACGGCAGCTTGAAGCTGATCGAGGTCGCTTGATTGCAGAGGTCGGACCACCCCGCCGTCGCCATCGGCCAGCACTCGCTGGCCGGAAAGAAGCCCCGTAACGACGACAGTTACGGGGTTGTCGTTCCGCGCTCGCCGCTCCTCGCCGCCAAGGGCATCGCCATGGTGATCGCCGACGGTCTGTCGACGAGCGCCGACGGCCGGCAGGCGAGTGAGACGGCGGTGCACGGCTTTCTCGAAGACTATTACGCCACGCCCGAGAGCTGGACGGTGAAGACCTCGGCGGCGCGCGTACTCGCCGCGCTGAACCGCTGGCTCTATGCGCTCGCCTCGCTCCGCACCGAGGCCGAGGGGGCCTTCGCCTCGACCTTCTCCGCTGCAATCCTGAAGGGCGGGCAGGCGCATCTCTTCCACGTCGGCGACAGCCGCATCGCGCGTCTCGTCGACGGCGCGATCGAACCGCTGACCGGCGATCACCGCGCCTCGGTCTCTCGCCGCCGCGCCCATCTCACCCGCGCGCTCGGCCGCTCGCCCGATCTCGAGGTCGACTATCGCGCGGTTCCGGTCGACAGAGGCGATGTGCTGATCTTTTCGACCGACGGCGTGCACGAGCATCTTGCCGCGCGCGACATGGCCGCCCTGATTCTCGCCGCCGGCGACGACCTCGATGCAGCCGCCCGCCGGATCGTCGAGGCGGCCCTCGGCAATGGTTCGCCCGACAATCTCACCTGCCAGCTTGTGCGCATCGATAATGCTGGCATGCCCGACCCGCGCAGCCGGCTCGACCGGCTGGGCAGCCTGCCGTTTCCGCCGGACCTGTCGCCCGGAATGTTGTTTGAGGGATATGCCATCTCTCGCGAGATCGCCGCCACCAGCCGCAGCCAGCTGCATCTTGCCCGCGACATCGACACCGGCACCGCCGTGGTCATCAAGACCCCGTCCGCCAACCTGGTCGATGACGCCGACGCCATCGAGCGCTTTGCCCGCGAGGAGTGGGTCGGCCGCTTGCTGTCGAACCCGCATGTGATGAATGTCTTCGAGCCCGAGCGCCGGCGTCGCTTCCTCTATCTCGTCAGCGAATTCATCGATGGGCGGACGTTGGCGCAAGTGCTGCTCGACGACCCCCGGCCTTCGCTCGACCGCGTCCGGGAGATCGTCGGTGAGATCGCCAAGGGCCTCTATGCCTTTCATCGCCGCGAGATGGTGCACCGCGACCTGCGCCCCGACAACATCATGATCGACCGCGACGGCCGGGTGCGGATCGTCGACTTCGGCTCGGTGAAGGTCGGCGGCCTCGCCGAGACCGGGCCGGAAGGGCAGGGCGAGGCTCTCGACGGACTGGCGACGCGCGACTACGCAGCACCGGAGCCGTTCTTCGGTCGGCCGGCCGATGAGCGCTTCGACCAGTTTTCGCTCGGCGTCATCGTCTACGAAATGCTGTCGGGCCGGCATCCCTACGGCGGCGGCTTCCGGGACCGCGCCACGGTGGCAAGGGCACGCTATCGCCCGTTGCGCGATATCGATCCGGCGATCCCCGCCTTCGTCGATGCGGCCATCGCCAAGGCCGTGGCGATCGACCCTGACAGGCGCTACGAGGCACTCTCGGCCTTCGCCGCCGACCTCACGCGCCCCAACCCGGATCTGATGCCGATCGGTTTCGTGCCGCTCGCCGAACGCGATCCGGTCGCATTCTGGCGCACGGCCTTCGTCGTTGCCGCGTTCGTCGCCGCCGTCCTGGCACTTCTCCTGCTGCGCCGGTGACCAAATTGGCCCGGTCGGGCGGCACTTGCGCCAAGGCGTCGTCCCCCCTGTCGGGGCGGGCCGGCAAATGCCTCAGGCAGCCCGGATCGCGGCAAAGAATGCGTCGACGCGCTTTCTCAGACCGTTGGACTTGCCGGCGAGTTCGGTGGCCGCGCCGAGCAGGCCGGTCGACGTCCGCCCGGTCTCCGAAGCCGCCTGATTGACGCCGTAGATGTTGCGCGACACTTCCTGCGTGCCGTGGGCGGCCTCCTGGACATTGTGCGAGATTTCCGCGATCAGCGTGCCCTGTTCGTCAATGGCGCCGGCAACTGACGTGGTGATCGAGTTGATTTCCTCAATGGTCGAGGCGATGGCGGTGATGGAACTGACCGAGTGCTGGGTCGCCAATTGGATGGCGCCGATCTGCTGGCCGATTTCCTCCGTCGCCTGCGACGTCTGGCTGGCAAGACTCTTCACTTCGGAGGCGACGACGGCAAAGCCGCGGCCCGCCTCGCCGGCGCGCGCCGCCTCGATGGTGGCGTTCAGGGCCAGAAGGTTGGTCTGGGAGGCGATGTTGGCGATGAGGCTGACGACGTCGCCGATCTTCTGGGCCGTCTGCGCTAGGCCGTCCATGGTGCTGCGCGATGCGTTCGCCTGCGACACCGCCTGATTGGCGATGCGCGTCGATTGGCTGACCTGGTCGCCGATCCGAGTGACCGAGACGGTCAGGCGCTCGGCCGCAGTGGCGACGGCAGCGACGCTGGCGGCAGACTGCTCGGACGCTGCGGCCACGGCAGAGGATTGCCGGGTCGTCTCTTCGGCTGCCGCGGCCAGATTATTCGCATCGGACTGCAGTTGGCTCGAGGAGGACGTGACGCTTGTGAGCGTCTGGTTGACGTCGACGTCGAAGGCCTGGATCTCGGTCGTCAGGGTCTCCTGGTGCTTCATCCGGTCGCGCAGCAGTTCCTCGAGGTACACGGAGATAGCGATCTCCAGGTCGAGCATGACAGCTGAATCGATCGCCGTGATGATCTTTTGCAGTTTTGACGGATTCCAGCGATAGGCCCTGATCGCCAAGCCTGTCAGGTGCGAGAGGATCAGATTGTAGCCGCCGATGTACCAGCGCGGCTCCAGCCCGATCCGGTTGTGCACCTGGCCGATGGTTCTGACTGCCTCCATATAGGCTTCGTCGAACCGGCCGCTGAACAGTTTCGCCCAATGCGCAAGCTGCGCATCCTTCAGCCGTTTGGTCTGGCTGCCGACCATCTTTGCCAGTTCCGGCTCGGATGCGACATGCTTGTAGAAGGCATCCAGGATGTCGGGGAGCTTCTTTTCGGCAATGCCCCAGAATTCGTGCAGCAACGCCCCTGTTTCCGCGTCGATCTTCATGAAGTGAAGCCGACGGATGCGGTCGAGGTCAGTGCTCGGTGCCTTCTGGACAGTCGGTGCGGTCATGGCTTGGCCCACTAGAGCGTGTTGTTTATCGTCGCTGGCATCCATGGTGAAACTGCCACCACGATGCTCCGCGCGGTTGCGCGATGCTTACAGTTGTCGGCGCTTACACTTAAAGATCTGTGAATGTGAATCCGCCGGAGATGCGGATGGTGTGCGACATCGATGAATAAGCGATTAATCTCAATCGATTTTCCTGTAGGATATCAGTCTACCAACGAAATACATTCGAATGCGTTATGTATTTGTCGATGGATGCTCGTTTTTGCATTGCAGAAGTGGGTAGTTTCGGTGACTGAATGGATCGCGTAATTGTCGTCTCCTTTAGTTGCACGTAGATTTACGTATAAATTGTGCCGAGATGCCTGGGCTGAAACTCGGGAGCTGTCGATATCGACTCCGGTTCAATTGTTTCGATCGTCAACTAAAGATTGTTGTCTGGCCGGGGAATCCGGCAGTCTGCCGCCAGAAGCCCTCCATCGGACCGGCCGAGGCACTTGCGCCTGCGGGGTCGGCGCACCGGCTGCCGGGCAGCAGTCGGTCGCGTATCGGCAGTTTGACCGCTTGGTCAGACGGCCGGAATATGATTTACGAAGGCGCTGACCGGGGTCTGTTGCGAGGAAAAACATGTCGGGCGAAACGATCGTTGAGCTTTCTGAGGAAGTGGTGGCGGCAAAGGCGGCGGGGCGTGGCATCGTCGCGCTCGAATCGACCATCATCACCCACGGGCTGCCCTGGCCGCAGAACCTAGAAGTGGCCGAGGCGGTGGAAGCCGCCGTGCGTCAGCGCGGCGCCGTACCGGCGACGATTGCCGTCATTGCTGGCCGGGTGCATGTCGGCCTGACCCACGACCAACTCGTCACGCTGGCAAAAGCCGACGACTGCCTGAAGCTGTCGCGCGCCGATCTCGCCTACGCGGTCGCCAAAGGGCGCAATGGCTCGACCACCGTCGCCGCGACGATGATCATCGCCCGCCTTGCCGGTATCTCGGTCTTCGCCACCGGCGGCATTGGCGGCGTGCACAAGGGCGCTTCCGACAGCTTCGATATTTCCGCCGATCTGGAAGAGCTGGGCAGAACCGACGTGACCGTCGTGGCCGCCGGAGCCAAGGCCATTCTCGATCTGCCGAAGACGCTGGAATATCTCGAAACCAAGGGCGTGCCGGTGATCGGTTGGGCGACCGATGAATTCCCTGCCTTCTGGTCGCGCGCCAGCGGCTTGGCGGCGCCGCTGCGCCTCGATACGCCGGCGGAGTTTGCCGCCTTCGTTGCGGCGCGCCGTCGTCTGGGGACGACCGGTGGAATCTTCGTCGCCAACCCCATTCCGCCGGAGTTCGAGATTGCGCGCGAAGCAATCGACAGCGTCATCGCCGCCGCCGTCGCCGATGCCGAGGCGGCCGGCGTCAAGGGCAAGAAGGTGACGCCCTACCTCCTGTCGCGCATGTTCGACCTGACGGAAGGCCGCAGCCTCGTGGCCAACCGGGCCCTGATCCTCAACAACGCCGTGCTTGCCGCCGATCTCGCCAAGGCGATTGCCGGCACAGTGTGACGGATGCTGACTTTTGGGAATTGGGGAGGCGGCATCTGCTGCCGGCGTTGCCGATCTGCGCCGGTGCTGCCGTCTCGTCGCGGCTGCGAGACCCGACGAAGGCTCGATCCGCTCATTTGCCCGAACGGATATCGTCGCGCGTCTTCAACAACAGGTTCTGCATCGTCAGCCGGATCTCGCTGTCCGGAATTTTGATGCCCGCTTTGTCGAGATCGTGGCGCACCAGACCGAAGATGTCGGTGCCCGGATGCTCGAAATTGACGAAGACGATCGACTGGGCATACGCCGCCGCATCATCATCCGAAAGGCCGAGCCGCTCGGCGACCCAGAGACCGAGGAGGCGATTGCGCCGGCAAAGCGCCCGGAACTCGATGTCCTCGTCGTGCGCGAAGCGGTCTTCGAAGGCCTGTTCTCGTCGGTCGAAGATGGACATGACAGGGGCCCCTCAAGCTGCTCCCTCCACAGATAATGTAATTTCCCGATATCCAGTTTACACCGGCCTTGGCCGTCGAAGAATGGTATTGGGCGCTCTTTCGCCACATTTGGATGCTCCGACGGTGCAATCGAGCCCAACAGGGGCGGCTTGGCGCCGCTCAGCCTGCCCAATTGGCCAAGGACGACCCCGAAGCCGGGGTCGGGGCCGGAACAAGCCTGAACCAGAACACGACCTCGATGCAATTCACCGTAAGGCTGACGCATCATTGTGGTGGGGCAGGTGATCGGATAGTGTTGCGTTTGGTGAAATGGAAGGGCTGGACGATTCCGCCCGTCCACCCCATCCACCGGGCCGCCGGTCTCCCAATCGGCCAGTCCTAAGGCCCGCCAGACATCGATCGCGCCGGTGGTCGGTATCAGGCGAAATTCGAGCTCGACGAGCGGAGACTGCGGACTAGATGGATTTCCTCAAAACCTCACGGTACGTTCCCATGAATCGTCGTCGCCGCATCTATGAAGGCAAAGCCAAGATCCTCTACGAGGGCCCGGAGCCTGGGACCCTGATCCAGCACTTCAAGGACGATGCGACCGCGTTCAATAACAAAAAGCACGCGGTGATTGATGGCAAAGGTGTGCTGAACAATCGCATCTCCGAATACATCTTCACACAGCTGAATGCGCTCGGGGTACCGACCCACTTCGTGCGCCGCCTCAACATGCGCGAGCAATTGATCCGCGAAGTCGAGATCATTCCGCTCGAAGTTGTGGTCAGGAACGTTGCCGCAGGTTCGCTGTCGACCCGCCTCGGCATCCCGGAGGGCACGGCGCTGCCGCGCTCCATCATCGAGTTTTATTACAAGAACGACGAACTCAACGACCCGATGGTGTCGGAAGAGCACATCACCGCGTTCGGCTGGGCCAGCCCGCAGGACATCGACGACGTCATGGCGCTCGCCATTCGTGTCAACGATTTCCTCTCCGGCCTGTTCCTGGGCGTCGGCATCCGGCTCGTCGACTTCAAGATCGAATTCGGGCGGCTGTGGGAAGGCGACATGATGCGCATCGTGCTCGCCGACGAGATCTCGCCCGATAGCTGCCGGCTGTGGGACATCAACTCCGGCGACAAGCTCGACAAGGATCGCTTCCGCCGCGATCTCGGCGGTATGCTGGAGGCCTACCAGGAGGTCGCCCGCCGCCTCGGCATCCTCAACGACAACGCCACCACCACGACGCCCGGTCCGACCCTGGTGCAGTGAGGGCCGTGCACCTCACCTGGGCAGCGGCTCGGGATTTGGACTGATGGACGCCGGCCTCCTTGGCCGGCGTTCGTGTTTTCGGCAGAGAAGTTGGCCGCTACTTCGGCCGAGCCGCGGTTCGGCTCGTCACGCCGCGTTCTCCGTGCCGCGCACCAGCGCGCCGAATTCGGCAAACACCAGTCCTGCGTGGCTCGCCTTGGCCTCCGATTTCAGTGCCGCGATATGGGCGCCGATGCGGTTGACGTCCGAGGTGATGTGGCCCGTCGGCAGGTGCAGCACGGCAATCGAGCAGCGCATCATCGGGTGGCTGCGCAACGAGCCCGCCCGGTCGACACCGGTGATGAAGCCAGCCCGGCGGTCCGCCTCGTCATAGAGAAGGGCGACCTCGCGGCGGAAGTCGGAGAGGAGCGCCGACAGCGTCGCTTCCGCCTCAGACTCGCTGATCCCGGTCATGCCGATGAAGAAGTCGTCGCCGCCGACGTGGCCGAGGAAGCGGCCTTCGCCGACGAAATGGCGGCGCATCAGCGCTGCGAACAGCGAGATCGCCTGGTCGCCGCGCGGGAAGCCGTAGTGGTCGTTGAACGGCTTGAAGAAATCGAAGTCGCAGTAGCAGAAGTAGCGCGACTGGTCGCCGTCGAGCACCATGCCCTGCACGTAGTCGCGGATGGCGCCGTTGCCGGGAAGCGTCGTCAGGGGATTCTGGTCCTGCGCCGTCTTCAGCTGCTTCTCGTTGAGGATTCTGAGCAGCGCCGCCGCCGACAGCACGCCGACATAACGCATCTGCCGGCTGAGGATCAGGCATTCGCTGCCCTCGACATTGGCGAAAGCGTCCAGGAGGCGTTCGGCATCCGAGCCGAGATCGACGATCGGCATCGCCGTCATGAACGACGACACCGTGCGCTTGTAGATGCGGTTGCGCAGCAGGTCGCGCCCGTAGGGCTGGTAAATGAAGTATTTGAGCGTCTGTTCCAGCACAATGCCGACTGGCGCGCCGAATGAGTTGACCACCGGAAAATACGTCTGCTGCGGGTTGCGCTTGAACAGGTCGAAGGCGACGTCGAGATCGTCGCCTTCCGACAGGGCCGGCAAGGTCTCGATCTCGCGGCGAATGAGGATCTCGTCGATCGACTGCAGCCGCCACTTCGGCGCGCCGGCGGTGGTGACGTGCTGATAGGTCGCCTGCAGTTCCTCGATATGCGGCGTCGGATAGCCGATGTACCAGCCCTGCACGAGATCGCAGCCGAGCCCGCGGCAGCAGGCGAGTTCGGCCTCGCTCTCGACGCCCTCGGCGACGACGCGTGCACCGAGGGCGTGCGCCATATTGACGATGTTGCGCACGACGTGGCGTCGCCGCGCCGAGTGATTGAGGCCGGAGACGAAATGCCGGTCGATCTTCAGGTAGTCGATCGGCACCTCGGAGAGGAGTTTCATCTCGCTGTGGCCGGCGCCGAAATCGTCGATGGCGAGCTTGTAGCCGAGCGATCTGAGCAGCGCCACGAACTCGACGAAGCCATTCTGCTGCATGTTGTCGAAGCGCTCGGACAGTTCGAAGCAGACGGTCGACGGCGGCACGCCAGCGAGCTTCAACTGCTGCGTCAACGCGTCGAGGAGCCATTGATGCTCGCCGATCAGCCGCGTGTCGAGATTGATGAACAGGACGCGTTGGCGATCGACGCCGATGGAGGCGAACTTGGCGATGGCCCGGCTCGAAACCATCTGCTCGACCTGAGCCAACTGCCCGCTCTGTTCGGCCTGATCGAGGAGTTCGAGTGGGGAGGGAAAGCCGAGCCGGTCGTGGCCGCGCATCAGCGCCTCATAGCCGAACACCGCGCCGGAGGAGATTTCCACGATCGGCTGGAATGCCGTATCGACGATCAGCTTGGCGAACGATATCAGCTGCCCGGCGGCGAACCGCTGCATCAGTCCTTGTTGCAGAACGTCAGATGTCATTACGCCGGTGCCCCATTTGGTTTGTGGCCGGCAGTCTATTGATCGCCAATAAACAAGTCGTTCACTGGAAGTGACAGTTGTGTGACGTCTGATCTTCAGATAAGGGGAGTCATCTACGTAATGTGGCGACACAATGACCGGTTGTATTCAGCAATATACATATCACCCGACCGGAGTTACGATGGAATTGTATGCTGCAAGCTCTGGTTTTGAGCTAAGTCAGCGCACGTGGGGCGATCGATGGCTGAAGATCGGCTTGCGCGGGCGATAATCGATGAGCGCGCGGCCTCAAAAGCCGGATATCTGATCGGCCGGACAACAGATCAGGTCGGCGCGGATGAATGGTTGCGGCGAGCCGATCCGAAGGCTAGAAGCGGGCAAACGTCGGCTCCGCACGCTGCGAGGAGAGATCATGAAAGCCCGCATCATCGTCACGCTGAAGACCGGCGTGCTCGACCCCCAGGGAAAAGCCATCGAGGGTGCCTTGAAGAGTTTTGGGCTTGCCGGCATCGACGGTGTCCGCCAGGGCAAGTGCTTCGAACTCGAGGTGGCGGAGACCGATCCGGCCGCGGCCAGGGCCAAGCTCACCGAAGCCTGCGAGAAACTCCTCGCCAATACGGTCATCGAAAACTACCATATCGACTTAGCCTGACGCTTGACGCAGCGCGTCGCCCGGCCGCTCGGGACCTGGTCCCGCCGGCCCTGTCGCGATCCCGTCCAGGTGGCCGTATCACTCGGCCGCCCCGCCCGTCCCCTCTGTTCCGAAGGTCACCCGCGAGATGAAATCGGCGGTCGTCGTCTTCCCCGGCATCAATCGTGACAACGACATGGCGCATGCGCTTGAAGTCGTTTCCGGCACGCCGGCGCACATGGTCTGGCATGCCGACACCGAGTTGCCAGATGTCGACGTCGTCGTGGTGCCGGGCGGCTTCTCCTACGGCGACTACCTGCGCTGCGGCGCGATTGCGGCGCGCGCGCCGATCATGGACGCGGTCAGGCGGCATGCGGCGCGCGGCGGCTTCGTCCTCGGCGTGTGCAACGGCTTCCAGATCCTGACCGAAGCCGGCCTGTTGCCGGGCGTGCTGATGCGCAATGCATCCCTGAAATTCGTCTGCAAGCTCGTGCATCTGCGCGTCGAGAACGCGAATACGGCGTTTTCGTCGGCCTATGCCGCTGGTTCGGTGTTCAGGACGCCGGTGGCGCATGGCGAGGGCAATTATTTCGCCGACGATGACACGGTGAAGCGGCTCGAAGGCGAGGGCAGGGTGGTGTTCCGCTACGTCGACGCTGAGGGCAACCGCGGCACCGACGGCAACCCGAACGGCGCCATTAACGATATCGCCGGCATCCTGAACGACGCGGGCAATGTCTTGGGCATGATGCCGCACCCGGAAAACCTGGTCGAGCCGATCCAGGGCGGCACCGACGGCCGTGGCATTTTCGAGAGCGTCCTCGCCGCGGTGGCATGAGGAGTCCTTCGCCTGGCACCTACGGGGATGACGGCGAGACGTAGCCACTAACCTTGCCACGTTAGGCAACGAGAGGTAGAATTCCGTGCTGCGGCATCTTGCATTGCGCGGTGTTCAAGTGACCCGATCGGTCAAGCGTGCACATGCCACACTGCCGCTCGCCTAGGTCCGGTTTTCGATGGGCGGTTCATGAGCGACGAGCCAGCGGATCAACTAGGGACAGGCCAACCTCCGCCGCCACCTCCGGCGCGCCCAACCCAGTATCGGCGAAAGCGCCCGCTCGTTCCTGTCTGGGTCGTCGTCACCGGGCTTGTTGCGTTGGCGCTCTATCTGGTCGCTTGGCTGACGCTCTCCAATCTGGAGATTGCCAAGGTCGTCGAGGATTTGCCGACCGGCACCCCGGCTAAAGCGGTCATTGAAAGGATGGAACAGCGCGGGTTTACCTGTCAGAGGTTCAATGCCCCGGGCTTCAATTTGCAGCTGTCCATCTCGCTCACACCGTTTAGGTATGAGCGCTGGTCATACAGCATCGACTGCGACAGGGACGAGCCGGCGACATCGACCGGCTGGGTCGGAACGAGTCGGGTAGTTGCTCGAATGAATGCCGATGGCGTCGAGGCGGCCACTGCGGAAACGACTTGGCGGCCACGGTCCAGCAAATAAGGCGCGTCGCCAAATCTGGCTTGCCGCTGCACCCGTTCTGTCCGGCGATTGCTGATATCGGACTTGTCCCAGGGCGCCATCCGGTCCAAAAGGGGGCGATTTGCTCGACCCCCGAGGACGATCCGAGATGTTCAACAACCACATCGCCATCACCCCCGACCTCGTGCGCGCCCACGGCCTGAAGCCGGATGAATACGAGCGCATCCTGAAGCTGATCGGGCGGCCGCCGACGATGACCGAACTCGGCATCTTTTCCGCCATGTGGAACGAGCATTGTTCCTATAAATCGTCGCGCCTCTGGCTGAAGACGCTGCCGACAAAAGGCGAGCGCGTCATCCACGGTCCGGGCGAGAATGCCGGCGTGGTCGACATCGGCGACGGCGACGTGGTCGTGTTCAAGATGGAGAGCCACAACCATCCGTCCTACATCGAGCCATACCAGGGCGCGGCCACCGGCGTCGGCGGCATCCTGCGCGACGTCTTCACCATGGGCGCCCGCCCCATCGCGGCGATGAACTCGTTGCGCTTCGGCTCGCCTGACTTCCCGCGCACCCAGCACGTCGTCTCCGGCGTGGTGGCCGGCGTCGGAGGCTACGGCAATTCCTTCGGCGTGCCGACCGTCGGCGGTGAGGTCAACTTCCACCCGCGCTACAACGGCAACTGCCTGGTCAACGCCTTTGCCGCCGGCATCGCCAAGGCCGACGGCATCTTCCTGTCCGAGGCCAAGGGCGTGGGGCTGCCGGTCGTCTATCTCGGCTCCAAGACCGGGCGCGACGGCATGGGCGGCGCCACCATGGCGTCCGCCGAATTCGATGATGATTCCAACGAGAAGCGCCCGACTGTGCAGGTCGGCGACCCCTTCTCCGAGAAGGTTCTGTTGGAAGCCTGCCTGGAGCTGATGCAGACCGGCGCCGTCATCGCCATCCAGGACATGGGCGCGGCCGGCTTGACCTGTAGCGCGGTCGAAATGGGCGCCAAGGGCAACCTTGGCCTCGAACTCGATCTCGACAAGGTGCCGTGCCGCGAGGCGCACATGAGCGCCTACGAGATGATGCTGTCGGAGAGCCAGGAGCGCATGCTCATGGTGCTCGACCCGGCCCGGCACGCGGCGGCCGAAGCGGTGTTCATCAAATGGGGCCTCGACTTCGCCGTCGTCGGCCGGACGACCGACACGCTGCGCTTCGTCGTCAAGCACCATGGCGAGGTGATGGCCGACCTGCCGATCAAGGAGTTGGGTGATGAGGCCCCCTTGTACGACCGTCCCTGGGTGGCATCGCCGAAGCTGCCGGTCATCGCACCCGCCGATGTGCCCGCGCCGGCCGATCTCGCCGAAGCGCTGTTGACGCTGATCGGCTCGCCGGACCTCTGCTCGCGCCGCTGGGTGGTCGAGCAGTACGACCATTACGTCATGGGCAATACCGTGCAGCATCCGGGTGGCGATGCCGGCGTCGTCCGGGTCAACGGCGGGCCGAAGGGGCTGGCGTTCACCGCCGACGTCACGCCGCGCTATTGCGAGGCCGACCCGTATGAAGGCGGCAAGCAGGCGGTCGCCGAGAGCTGGCGCAATCTGTCGGCCGTAGGCGCCCTGCCAATCGCCGTCACCGACAACCTGAACTTCGGCAACCCGGAGCGCCCGGAGATCATGGGCCAGTTCGTCGGCTGCCTGAAGGGCATCGGCGATGCCTGCCGGGCGCTCGACTACCCGATCGTCTCCGGCAATGTCAGTCTCTACAACGAGACCAATGGCCAGGCGATCCTGCCGACCCCGACCATCGGTGGCGTCGGTCTTGTCGCCGATGTGGAAAAGACCGTCGGCCTCGGCTTCCGGGCGGCCGGCGATGCCATCGTGCTGTTGGGCACCACCACCGGCTGGCTAGGCCAGTCGATCTATCTGCGCGAAATTCACGGTCGCGAAGAGGGTGCTCCGCCGCCGGTCGATTTGGGCGAAGAGAAGCGCCACGGCGATTTCGTCCGCGGCCTCGTCACGTCCGGTCGGGTCAGCGCCGTGCATGATCTGTCCGACGGCGGCCTTGCCATCGCGCTCGCCGAGATGGCGCTCGCCGGCGATCTCGGCGCCGAGGTCACGTTGCCCGAGAGCGGATTGCCGCCGCATGCCACCCTGTTCGGCGAGGACCAGGGCCGCTATGTGGTGACTGTTGCCGCTGCCGGACTGGACGCGCTCATCGCCGCGGCCAAGGCAGCGAATGTGCCTGCGACTTTCGTCGGCCATGTCGGCGGAACCGAACTGAAGGTTTCGGCCTTGACGGGCGCCAGCCTCTGCACCATCTCCGTTGACACCCTGCGCCAGCGGCACGAGGCGTGGTTCCCGGCGTTCATGGCGGTCGCGCACTGACCGATCGTCGGGGACTTTCCCGCCGGAGCAGGTACGGCAATTGCATTGAAGCGTTCGGCGCGGCGGTTCCGTCGCGTTTCGAACATGAGGGGATCGTTCGCATGGCGATGCAGGCAGCCGAGATCGAATTGACCATCAAGGCGGCGCTGCCGGATGCGAAAGTGTCGCTCACCGATCTGGCCGGCGACGGCGACCACTGGGCGGCGGAAGTTGTCTCCGTCGCCTTCAAGGGGCTCTCCCGCATCAAGCAACACCAGCTCGTCCAGGCCGCCTTCGGCGAGAAGATGGGCCGCGAGTTGCACGCCCTCGCCCTGAAGACCAGCGTTCCGCAGGAATAGTCAACGCTCATTCGCCCCACCACAGCGCCGGATCTTGACCCCGGCGAGACAAGGAAGAGACGATGTCCAACGTAGAGACCTTCATCGACACCGAAGTGAAGTCCAACGACGTCCTTCTGTTCATGAAAGGCACGCCGAAGATGCCGCAGTGCGGCTTTTCAGGCCAGGTCGTGTCGATCCTCGATCACCTTGGCGTTGCCTACAAGGGCATCAACATCCTGGAGAGCGACGAGTTGCGCCAGGGCGTGAAGACCTATTCCAACTGGCCGACCTTCCCGCAGCTCTACATCAAGGGCGAACTGGTCGGCGGCGCTGACATCGTGCGCGAGATGTTCCAGGCCGGCGAATTGCAGACCCATCTCGCCGAAGCCGGCATCACGGCGAAG
>JARLIT010000157.1 GCA_031291575.1 Ancalomicrobiaceae bacterium | reverse complement strand
CCAGCGGTTCTGGCGTGGCGCCGAACCACCCGGCGACCGGCGTGTGGCCGGACAATAGAGGCTCGCACGCGGTTCGCCATGCGCAGCGTCAAGCCGCACCGGCGCGGATGACGATCGACAGAGCGGCGCCGCCGCTGTTGGCCGCCCGCAACATGTGGCAGCCGGCGAAGCGGCCCAACGTCATGCCGAATCCGATCTCCAGCACGTCCTCACATGGAATCGCGACCCAATCCATCGATAAGCTGAATCACCGCGTTGCCGAACGCTGGGGGCGCGTTGGTCCAGCAGTCATGCGAGCGGCCGTCTCTTCGTTCCACCCGCCAATTTGCGGTGTCAGCCGCCCTACCCCAGGAACTCCCGCGCTGCCTCGGCGACGAAGCCATGCACATAGGGTGCGAACGAGCGGCCGCATTCGAGGTGGAACGTGCTGGCGGCCTTGCGCCACAACACGATCTCGACCTTGGCGAGGACCGTGCGGGTCGACATGCCAACGGGAAAGGCCGAGACGTCGAGATCGAGCGGGCAGCCGGCGTTCAGCACCGGTTCGACCCGCGAACCGCTCAGAAGGATACCGGTGTTGCGGTGGCTGATGTCGACGAGGCTCGACGGCTCGATCACCGTCGCGGCGACGATGCCGAGGATCGCCGCATGGTCGGCTTCAGGGCCGATCAGGAGCCATTCGTCCGGTCCGAGCCACAGGGCAGCGCGGCCGTCCGCCGTCGCGTTGGCCTTAAGCGGCTCACGCGACAGGTCTGCGCCGAAGGCCAGCCCCAGATCGTGCGCGGCCGCTTCGGACCCGCGGAAGATGAAGCGTGCCAGATTCGGCAGCGGCTCCATCAGAAAACGGCCCGTGCGACCGATCGAACCGAGCCCAGCGAAGGCGGCGATGCGTTGAGCCTCAGCCATCGAGCCTCTTTCCTTCCTTGTCGTAGAAGACCGGGTCGGTGACGACGACCGCGATCGCGCCGTTTGGCATCGGGACGTAGAGCCGTTCGCCGTGGCGGGCCCGACCGTTTTCCAGGAGTGCCAGGGCGATCGACCGGCCGACCGTCGGCGACTGGTAGGACGAAGTGACGTGCCCGATGGCATGCGAGCGCTTCGCCGGCACCGCGACGGGCGTGATCTGCGCGCCTTCCTCGAGCACGGTGGTCCCGTCGACTGTCTCCAAGCCGACCAGCTGCTTGCGGCCCGGCGCGACGAGGTCGGCGCGGAGCATGCCGCGCTTGCCGACGAAATCGGCCTTGGCCTTGCCGATCGCCCAGGCGAGGCCGGCGTCGTCGGGCGTGACCGTCCCGTCGGTTTCCTGACCGACGATGATGTAACCCTTCTCGGCCCTGAGCACGTGCATCGCCTCGGTGCCGTAGGCAGCGCCACCGGCTGCAATGACGGCCGGATAGAGCGCATCCCAGACTGCCCGGCCGTAGTCGGCCGGAACGTTGACCTCGAAGCCGAATTCGCCGGTAAAGCTCATGCGGAACAGCCGCGCCGGCACGCCCAGGAACGTTCCCCCGCGCACCGACATGTGCGGCATCGCTGCGGCGGAAATGTCGATACCCTCGACGAAGGGGGCGATGATGTCACGGGCCTTCGGGCCTTGGATGGCAAACGTCGCCCATTGCTCGCTGGTCGAGGTCAGCCAGACCTTCAGGTCCGGCCATTCGGTCTGGCGGTAGTCCTCGAAATGGGAAAGGACGCGCGCCGCGCCGCCAGTGGTGGTCGTGACGTGGAACCGATCCGCCGCGATGCGACCGACGACGCCGTCGTCGAAGACGAAACCGTCGTCCTTGGTGAGGATGCCGTAACGGCAGCGTCCGACTTCGAGCTTCAGGAATGGATTGGTGTAGAGTCGATGCATGAATTCGGCCGCATCCGGCCCGACGACCTCGATCTTGCCGAGCGTGGAGGCATCGAACAGGCCGACCGTCTGGCGAACGGCCGTCACCTCGCGGTTGACCGCCTGATGCATCGTCTCGCCGGCTTTGGGGAAATACCAGGCCCGTTTCCAGGCGCCGACATCCTCGAACACCGCACCGAGCGCTAGTGCCGAGGCATGCGCCGCGGTCTGGCGTACCGGCTCGAACATGTCGCCGCGCGCCACACCGGCAAGAATGCCGAACGACACCGGCGTATACGGCATGCGGAAGGTGGTCAGCCCGACCGAGGGGATATCCTTGCCCAGTTCCTTTGCGGCGATGGCGAGCGCATTGAGGTTAGAGGTCTTGCCCTGGTCGGTCGCCATGCCGGTGGTGGTATAGCGCTTCATGTGCTCGATCGAGCGGAAGCCTTCCCTCAGTGCCAGCTTCAGGTCCTTCGCCGTGACGTCGTGCTGGAAGTCGACGAAGGCCCTGACCCGGCTCGGATCGCGATCGGTCGGCAATGCCCCGAGCGTGCCGGCAGGCGCGGCGTCGGTTGCCTCGGCCGAGAAGGTTTTCGCACCGAAAGTCTTCTTACCTGCGGCGCGAGCCGCCGCTTCACCCGCGGCATAGCCCTCGTTCAGCACGGATTCGAGCCCGAAGGTGCCGTTGGCGGCGCCAGCCGAGATCTGGGCCTGCGCGCCCACGCCCGGCAGGAAGGTCTGGCTCGCGGCATCGAAGCGAAGCTTGCCGCGGGATTGCGAGTAGAGATGCACCGTCGGCGTCCAGCCGCCCGACACCAGAAGGCCGTCGCAGGCGATGGTCTCGAACCGCGTCGCCCTGCCGTCGGCGCCGATGCGGCCGATGGCAAGGGACGAAATGCGCAGCCGGCCGACCGTGTCGCAGACGCTGGCACCCAGCTCGACCCGAATGCCGGCTTCGCGCGCCAATTCGACAAGCGCCCCGCCCTCGGGCCGCACATCGACGAGCACGGCAATCTCGACGCCGGCCGCCTTCAGGTCGATTGCCGCCTGATAGGCGCTATCGGTGGCGGTGGCGACCGCCACCCGGCTGCCGACCTTGACGCCATAGCGGTTGAGATAGGTGCGGGCGGCCTCGGCCAGCATGACGCCGGGCCGGTCGTTGCCCGGGAAGACGAGCGGGCGCTCGAGCGCGCCGGTCGCCAAAACGACGTGTTTCGCCCGGACCTGCCACAGCCGCTCGCGCGGGGCATGGGCCGGCGGCACCTCCAGGTGATCGGTGATGCGCTCGGAAAGCCCGATCATGTTGTCGGCGTAGTAGCCGAAGGCCGAGGTGCGGGTCAGGCAGGTGACCTTGTCTGAGAGGCCGAGGCTCATGATGATATCGGCCGCCCAGTGCCAACCGGTCTTGCCGTCGATCCTGGCCGAGGTGTCAGTGAGCAGCGAGCCACCGAACTCCGCTCCCTCGTCGACGATGATGACGCGGGCACCCGACTCCATCGCTGCGAGCGCGGCGGCGAGCCCGGCCGGGCCGGCACCGACGACCATGACGTCGCAATGGGCGTAGCGCTGCTGGTAGCGATCGGGATCGGGCTTCTCCGGCGCCATGCCGAAGCCGGCGGCGGCGCGGATCTGCGGCTCGTAGACCGACCTCCAGAAGCTCTTCGGCCACATGAAGGTCTTGTAGTAGAAGCCGGAAGCGAAGATGGGGGCGAACAGATCATTGATCCCCCCGACATCGAACGACAACGACGGCCAGCGGTTCTGGCTCGACGCCTTCAGCCCGGAATAGATCTCGACCTCTGTGGCGCGCAGGTTCGGCGTCGTCCGTCCGGCGTCGCGGGCAATGGTGACCAGCGCATTCGGCTCCTCCGAGCCGGCAGTCAGGATGCCGCGCGGCCGGTGGTACTTGAACGAGCGGCCGACGAGATGGATACCGTTGGCAAGGAGCGCCGAGGCGAGCGTGTCGCCGGGATGGCCTTCGAGCGGCCGGCCGTCGAACGAAAACGACAGCGTCTCTGCGCGCTTGATACGGCCGCCGGACGCGGTGCGGAAGGGCGCCGTCATGAGCGGGCAACTCCGTTGAGGCTCGCCGCCAGCGCCGTGAGGTCGGGCTTCGGCTCGCCGGTCTTGTAGATGCTGACGAACTTGTCGGTGACGGTGTGGCGGACGGCATTGAAGAAGCGGCTGCAGCCGTGCACATGGCGCCAACGTTCGGCGATCAGGCCCTTGGTGTTCGAGCGGCGATAGAGGAAATCCGCTATCTCGTCGTCACTCGCATCGGTGCCCGGACGCAGGATATGCGCCTCGCCCATGTTGCGAAATTCGATCTCGGGGCGCTCCCCGCAGTACGGACATCTGATCAGCAACATGGTTTCAAACTCGCGGATCTCGAGAATTAATGCGCGACAGCGGCGGCGGCAGCCTCGTCGATCAGCCGGCCGGAACGGAACCGCTCCAGCGTGAAGGCGGCGTTGGCGGGATGCGGTTCGTCGCGGGCGATCGTATGGGCAAAGGCATGGCCGGAGCCCGGCGTCGCCTTGAAGCCGCCGGTCCCCCAGCCGCAATTGATGAAGAGGCCGGGGACGGGCGTCTTCGACAGGATCGGCGAGCGGTCGGGCGTCGTATCGACGATGCCGCCCCAGCCGCGCATCATCCGCACGCGTCGAAGCGTCGGCATCAGTTCGCAGATCGCCTCGAGCGTGGCATTGTTGATGTAGAGGCCGCCGGTCTGCGAATAGGACACGTATTGGTCGGTGCCGGCACCGATGACGAGGTCGCCCTTGTCGGACTGAGAGATATAGGCGTGGATCGTGTTGGACATGATCACGCAGGGGACGATCGGCTTCAGCGGTTCGGACACCAACGCCTGCAAGGGATAGCTTTCGAGCGGCAGGCGGACGTCAGCCATTGCGGCGACGACGGAGGAGTGTCCTGCAGCGACGATGCCGACCTTCTTCGCCCCGATCCGGCCACGGGTCGTCTCCACCGCCTCGATCGCGCCGGAAGCGTCGCGGCGGATGCCGGTCACCTCGCAATTCTGGATGATGTCGACGCCGAGGCCCGATGCGGCGCGGGCGTAGCCCCAGACGACCGCGTCGTGGCGGGCGACGCCACCTTTGCGCTGCAAAGCGCCACCCAGGACCGGATAGCGGATGGTCTTGGCGATGTTGAGCGGCGGACAGAACGCCTTGCACTCTTCCGGAGTGAGCCATTCGTTGTCGATGCCGAATAGCCGGTTGGCGTGGATATGGCGCTTGGAACTCTGCACGTCGTGCACGGTGTGGGCGAGCATCAGCACGCCGCGTGCCGAATACATGACGTTGTAGTTCAGCACCTGGGAGAGATCCTGCCAGATGTCGAGGGCGTGGTCGTACAGCGCCTCCGATTCCTCCCAGAGATAGTTGGAGCGGACGATCGTGGTATTGCGACCCGAGTTGCCGCCGCCGATCCAGCCGCGCTCGATAACGGCGACGTTGCGGATGCCGTGCTCGGCGGCGAGGTAGTAGGCGGTCGCCAATCCATGTCCGCCGCCGCCGATGATCACCACGTCATAGGCCGGTTTCGGCTCGGGATCGCGCCACTGGCGCGGCCAACCGGCGTTCGCGGCAAACGCCTGGCGAATGAGCGACAGATAGGAAAAATGCACGGCTCGTCTCTCCCGTCGCTGCATGCGCTGCCGGCGCAAGGCTGGGGCAGCGGATTCGCATTCGACCATAGCGCATGCTTCGGCGCGCGTCGTCTTGTTGGTTTGCGACGCGACCTGTCGGAATGCCGCGATCAGGTGTAGCGCTTAGTGCGGACTGAGACCGGGCCCACCGAAGGTGCATGGCCGTTCACGTGAATTCACAGCGGATTGAATGGCTTCTGCGTCCTTCTCCCCGCATCGTGGCAGCCGTCGGGCATTGCCGGGCCGAAGGTCGTGGACCGGTTCGGCCTCGGCCGCTCAGCCAAACGGGGAAATCGACAATGGCTTGGACGTTCAAATCCGCGCTTGCCGCACTGCTTATCGCCGGTCTTGCCGCCACCGCGTTCGGCGCCGACGATCCGATCAAGCTGCGGCAGGAGACCATGAAGGCGATCGGCGGCGCCGTCGGTTCGCTGGTCAAGATGGTCAAAGGCGAGACGCCGTTCGACGCAGCGTCCGCCAAGGCTGCGCTCGCCACGGTGGCGACGAAAGCCCAGGGCATCGACATCGCCAGCTATTTCCCGGCCGGCTCGGACAAGGGCGAGACCAAGGCCAAAGCCACAATCTGGTCGGATCCGGACGGATTCAAGGCAGCACTCGCCAAGCTGCAGACGGCGGCCGAGCAGCAGGAGGCAGCCCCCCTTGCGAGCATCGACGACGTGAAGAAGGCGCTCGGCGCGCTTGGCGGCGCCTGCAAGTCCTGCCACGACACCTACCGCGAGAACAAATCCTAGTGGTCCGTTGAACATGCCCCAAGCTCGGTGTCATTCCCGGCCGAGGGGAAGGCAATCCAGAGTATTCATATAACTCATTGATATTTCCGGATTCCCTTCCAGCAATTGGCTTCGCCGATCATCGCCGGGATTGACACCCGATGGATCGTAAATCCGATTTTCAGCGTCGTTCGCCTCTTTCTCCAGGCGGGGAAGCTGCGCGACGATCGGCACTCTTTCGAAGGCGCGTGGCATGACTCTCGTCAGGAAGGCCGCTCTCACTGTCGTTGGCTTGGCCGTCGTTGCCCTCGGCGCGGCGGCAGCGTTCTATCTTGCCTTCGTGCCGCAGCCCTATTCGGCGGACGAGGTGGCGGCACGCGGCGAGCCGGACGTGAACAACGGCGCCTATCTGTTTGCCATGGCCGGCTGCGCCTCCTGCCATGCCGAGAAAGGTGCCAAGGCGGGCGACCGGCTGAAGCTCGGCGGCGGCCAGAGCCTCGTCACCCCGTTCGGCACGTTCCGCGTCCCCAACATCTCGCCCGATGCAGCGACCGGGATCGGCCGCTGGCGCCTCGTCGACATCGTCAACGCGGTGGCGCGTGGACAGGCGCCGGATGGCAGCCCCTACTACCCGGCCTTTCCCTATGCGTCCTACTCGCGGCTGAAACTCGCCGATGCCGTCGACCTCGCCGCCTACCTGAAAACGCTGCCGGCGGTGTCGAACCAGGTCGGCGCTCACACCCTCGCCTTCCCGTTCAATCTGCGTGCCGCGCTGTTCGGCTGGAAACTCCTCTATTTCAACCGTTTTTCGGCTCCTAGCGAGATCGCCGCTCTGGCGCAAAGCCCGAGCGACGTCATTGCCCGCGGTCGCTACATCGTCGAAGGTCCCGGTCACTGCGGCGAATGCCATACGCCGCGCGGGCCCCTCGGCGGACCGGACCTCGCCCGGTGGCTGGCCGGGGCAGCGGCGTTGGAGGGTACGGGCCGGGTGCCCGACATCACGCCGGAGCCGCATGCGCTTGGCCCCTGGTCCCCCGACGACATCGCGACCTACCTCGAGACGGGCTTCACGCCGGATGGCGATGTGGTCGGCGGCGCAATGAGCGAGGTGGTGGCCAATTTGTCGCAGCTGACCGAGGCCGACCGACGGGCGGTTGCCGCCTATCTCAAGGCAATCCCGGCCATTCAGCCTGCCCCGAAGCCGACAAAACCATGACCGTCGGGCCCCGCCAGCGTACGCTTCAACACGTGCCGACTTTCATGGAAAGCCGCTTCGTGCTAATGAGGCGGCGCGGGTGACCTGACGTACTCCCTTGCAACTCTATGATCTGACGCGCTTTTTCCATTTGTGCCAGATGTTCGGCGGTTGCTTGACGAGATGCCCGACAAGGGTGCCCCCGGGGTCGCTCCTGATCCGCGACCGGATTCCGCCAGCCGCAACTGAAGTGCAATGTCAACATTTCGGCCGAAAATCGAGCAGATCGCCTTCGTGTCTTCGTCGACGGCGGAGGCAGACGCCGCCCGCAAGGCGCTGACGCACATCTATGGCGCCTCGTCGCCGGATGAGGCGCAAGTGATCGTCGCGCTTGGCGGCGACGGCTTCATGCTGCAGACGCTGCACCAGTTCCTCGGCACCGGCAAACCGATCTACGGCATGCACCGCGGCACCGTCGGCTTCCTGATGAACGACTTCCGGCTCGAAGGCCTCATCGACCGACTGGCGGTCGCCGAGGTGTCGAGCATCCGTCCTCTGGTGATGAGCGTCACCGACCGCGACGGCCACCAGCATCAGGCGCGCGCCTTCAACGAGGTGACGCTGTGGCGGCAGACCTATCAGGCCGCCAAGCTGAAGATCTCCATCGACGGCGTCCCTCGCATGCCGCACCTGATCTGCGACGGCATGATCGTGGCGACTCCGGCCGGCTCGACCGCCTACAATCTCTCCGCCCACGGGCCGATCATCCCGTTGGGCGCGCCCCTGGTGGCGCTGACGCCGATCAGCCCGTTTCGGCCACGGCGCTGGCGCGGCGCCCTGGTGCCGGATCGTTCGGTGATCCGCCTCGACGTGCTCGAAGCCGACAAGCGGCCGACAAGCGCTTCCGCCGACCACACGGAGATCCGCGACGTCATCGAGGTGATCGTCCGACAGGACGCGCGGTCCGACAGCCTGATCATGTTCGACCCGGATCACAACTGGGAAGAGCGTATCCTCGACGAACAGTTCCGCTCCTGAGCGACCGGCGGTTCGGCGAGGCCAGGCAACGGAAATTTAAGCCAGCCTCCAGCATAGTG
>JARLIT010000156.1 GCA_031291575.1 Ancalomicrobiaceae bacterium | reverse complement strand
TTTCGGCGGCGGGCGCAGGCTGTGAGGGCGGTGCGGAGGGGCGCCGGGCGCCAGCGGCGCCCGCCCCCGTCAAACGAGGTTCGCCAGCGGCGCCCACGCCCGTCAAGCGGGGTTCGCCAACGGCGCCCGCCCCCGTCAAGCGGGGTTCGCCAGCGGCGCCCGCCCCCGTCAAACGAGGTTCGCCAACGGCGCCCACCCCTGTCAAACGGGGTTCGCCAGCGGCGCCAACGCCCGTCAAGCGGGGTTCGCCAGCGGCGCCCACCCCCGTCAATCGAGGCTCGCCAACGGTGCCGGACAGCGCCTGCCGGAGGTCGCCGGCAGTGCCGGACAGGGGCTGCCGGAGATCGCCGATGGCGGGCGACACAGGCACTTCGGCGCGTCGTGGCGGCACGACCGACGGCCGCGGGGGCACGTTCGGCATGACGATCGGCGGCGCATCCGCGGGCTTCGGATGCGGCACGTCGGCATTGGCGGCGAAGATCTCCGTCTTGACCGGCCGTGGCGGCGAGAACAGGAAGCCCTGTCCGTACTTGACGGCATAGTCGAGGATGTCGACGACCTGCGCCTCGCTTTCGATGTGATCGACGATCAGATCCATGCCGAAGCGGGAAAAGAAACTGGCGAGATCGGCGGGGTGGATGTCGCTCGCCAACGCCTGGCCGCCGTTCAGGATGCGGTCGGCCGAGATCTTGACGTAGCGGAAGCCGCGATCGGCCAGGAACTGGAAACTGGACCTGAGGTCCGATACCTGGTCGATCGAAAAGCGGAAGCCGAGCCCCTGGATCGCCCTGAGCCCCTCGTATTCGATCGCTCCGAGCACTTTGAGCGGCTGCTGCCCGAACTCGAAGATGAGCTCCTCGGCAAGTTCCTTGTTGGCGCCGAGGAACTTCAGGAACTCGGGGAAGAACTGGCCGTCGCCCAGACTCGCCGTCGACATGTTGCAGAAGATGCCGACGTCCTTGGTGCGCTGCGTCAGCCGTTTCAGGATCTGCAGCGACCGGATGAGGATCTGATTGTCGAGCGACGGCATGATCCCGGCCCGTTCGGCGAGCGGGATGTAGTCGGACGGATAGATCGTTTCACCGTCGGCGGTCCTGAGCCGGGTCAGCGCCTCATAGTAGCGGATCTTGCGCTGCGGCAGGGTGACGATCGGCTGCAGGTGCACGTCGATCCGGTTGGCGTCGATCGAGGCGCGGACGAGATCGAGGAACCCCTTCTCGCCGAGTTGGGCGAAGCGTTTCGGCAGCCCGCCTCCCGCCGTCGCCGAGATTGGCATTGATGCGGTGGCCCCCGGTGTTGCCACCAGCGACGATCTGACTGCCGGGGCGGGCACGCCGGTGATCTGCGCCTCGAGGTCGGCAACCGTTTCGACGACCTGACGGATCAGTGCGCCGACGACCTCGACCTCTGCAACCACCGGTTCCAATTCCTGCCGCATGCGGCGGGGTCCGTTGGTCTCGATGGCAGTCAGTCGCCGTTCCATGCTGTCGAGATCGGCCGTCACCTGATCGAGCCGGCGGGTGAGCCGCTCGACCGAATCATCGAGCGTCACCCGATCCTGCTGGCGCAAGTTGCGGAAGTTGACCAGCATCAGCAGCAACAGCAGGGCGAGCACAATCGCTACCGCCAACACTGAGGGCAGTTCCAACTGATAAAAGAGCACCATGCCGACCGACGTTGAGACGGCGACAATGCAGGTGGCAACGAACAGGTCGGCTAATCGGCTCATCTGGGCAGCCCTTGTGGGGCGTTGACGCGAGCGGGACTGACTATTTCACCGTCAATATGCGTGATTCACCCCTTCAAGGCCAACCGCAATCCGCAGCATTTTGGGGTTTTCCAACATCAATCGATAAAGCAAGCAGACATAAAGAAACACAATCGACAGACACGGGTTTGCGGGAATTTTCGGAGGGCAAGACCTGCAGGGATGTTCTAAGCTTATACGGGATGAGCGAGAGACTCGGATGCTCTCGTCGCGACCGTGAGCGCCTGGGGCTTTGGGGAGGCGGACGTGGCGGATGACGACGACTTTCAGCAATCGATTTCGGACGGCGGCACCGATGCGGCCGTCGACTCGGCCGACGGCGACAGTGTCACGGAAACGACGGAGACGTCCTGGTTTTCCCGCCTCGGCCGGGCGCTTGTCGGTGTCCTCATCGGTATCGTTCTGATTGTGGGCGGCGTCACCCTGCTCGCCTGGAATGAGGGGAGATCCGTTACAGCCGCACGTTCGCTGACCGAGGGCCGCGGCGCAGCGATCGACGTCGATGCGGCCATGCCTGTGGCCGCCAACGAGGGCCGGCTCGTGCATGTCGTCGGGCTGGCGGCCACGGGCTCGGATCTCACCGATCCCGACTTCGGCGTCGCCGCCAAGGCTCTGGTCATCGTCCGTAAGGTCGAGATGTTCCAGTGGGAGCAGCACGAGGAGACGACGACGCAGAAGCAGGTCGGTGGCGGCGAGGCCAAGACCAAGACCTATTCCTATGCCAAGATCTGGTCGGCGCGGCCGATCGATTCCAGCGGCTTCCGGCAACCGCTGAACCATTCCAATCCGCCGTTTGCCCTCCCTGAGCGGACGTTCGCCGCCAAGGACGCGACGCTCGGCGGCTTCGCCCTGCGCGAAGCACTGCTGTCGAGCCTCGCCGCGATCGTCCCGATGGCAGTTGATGCGAGTGTACTGCCGAAGATCCAGGCAAAGCTGGGGCGTCCGGCCACGCAGATCGACAATGCCGTCTTCGTCGGCGTCAACGCGGCCCTGCCGCAGATCGGCGATCTCCGCCTCTCCTACACGATGGCGCCGGTCGGCAACGTCACCGTTGTGGCGCGCCAGAGCGGCTCCGGCTTCGCTGGCTACCAGACCAAGGCCGGTGATGTCATCGATACGATCCGCACCGGCAGGCTGAGTATCGGCGAAGTCTTCGCAGACCTCGAGCAGGAGAATGCGATCCTCACCTGGCTCATCCGCGGCGGCGGCACCTTAGCCACCCTGGTTGGATTCGTGCTGATCTTGGCACCCTTGAGCGTGTTTGCCGATTTTCTCCCGATCCTCGGCAGTATCGTCGGGTTTGGCGCCTTCCTCATGGCGCTGTCGCTGACCCTCGTCGTCGCGCCCTTGGTGATCGCCATCGCCTGGTTCGCCTTCCGGCCGCTGCTCGCCGTCACGATTCTGGTCGTCGGCGTTGTCATCGCGGGCGCGCTGCGCTGGCTGGCCTCGTCCCGGCGTCGGATCGCGGCGCCCGTCGGCCCGCCCCCCGCGCAGGCCCGGACTTGAAAGCAGCAACGCGTGGTCCACATGAGCGGGCAGATGCCGGTCCCGTGTCATGCTCCGGGCTGTTGCGGGCGGAGATTTGCAGAGATCAACGCGCCGATGTCATGCGCTGCTAGGGTGAAGCGGCAAAGGCGCTTGGGCGAGAAGAGGAGTGGTAAGCATGCAAACGCTGCACGTCGAGGGGATGTCCTGCTCCGGCTGCGTCAGGTCGGTGGAATCGGCACTGCTGAAGGCCGATCCGTCGGCCAAGGTGTCGATCGACTTGGCCGCAGGCCGCGTCGAGATCGACTCGGCTCTTCCCACTGAGACGCTCGCCGCTGCGATCGAAGCCGCCGGGTATGACGTGAAGGGGTGAGGAACGCTCCCGGCCTCTGGCCGGGATGAAACGCCCCGGCGGGGCGTTTCGAGCGACGAACGCCGCGAACTCGCGCGAGCGGCCGGGGTGGCCGCCGGGGACGAGTTGGCAGACGCAAAAAGGGCGCCCACGGGGCGCCCTTCGTCTATCAGCCGTGTCGCGGCAAGACGGGAGGCCCCCGTCTCAGTAGTCCATGCCGCCCATGCCGCCCATGCCGCCGCCGCCCGGCATCGCCGGCTTATCCTTGGGGATTTCGGCGATCAGCGCTTCGGTCGTCACGATCAGACCGGCGATGGAGGCCGCAGCCTGCAGCGCGGCGCGCACCACTTTCGACGGATCGATAATGCCGGCCTCGATCATGTCGACATAGGACTCGGACTGCGCGTCGAAGCCGTAGTTGGCGTCCTTGGCTTCGATCAGTTTGCCGACGACGATCGAGCCCTCGAGCCCGGCGTTCTCGGCGATCTGGCGCAACGGCGCTTCGAGTGCCTTCACCACGATGTTGATGCCGGACTGCACGTCGGAGATGTCGGACTTCAGCTTCGCCACCGCCGGCTTGACACGCAATAGCGCGACGCCGCCGCCGGGTACGATGCCTTCTTCGACCGCGGCGCGGGTGGCGTTGAGCGCGTCGTCAACCCGGTCCTTGCGCTCCTTCACTTCCACCTCGGTCGCCCCGCCGATGCGGATGACGGCGATGCCGCCAGCGAGCTTGGCCAGCCGCTCCTGCAGCTTCTCCTTGTCGTAGTCGGAGGTGGTCTCCTCGATCTGCGACTTGATCTGCGCAACGCGGGCTTCGATTTCCTTCTTCTTGCCGGCGCCGTCGATGATCGTCGTGGCTTCCTTGGTGATCGTCACCTTCTTGGCGCGGCCGAGCGAGGTCAGGCCGACGCTTTCGAGCTTGATGCCGAGATCCTCGGAAATCACCTCACCGTTGGTGACGATGGCGATGTCTTCGAGCATCGCCTTCCGGCGGTCACCGAAGCCCGGCGCCTTGACGGCGGCGATCTTCAGGCCACCACGCAGCTTGTTGACGACGAGGGTGGCGAGCGCTTCGCCTTCGACGTCCTCGGCGATGATGAGGAGCGGCTTCGACGACTGCACCACCGCTTCCAGGATCGGCAACAGCGGCTGCAGGCTCGACAGCTTCTTCTCGTGGATGAGGATGTAGGGGTCCTCGAGCTCGACCGTCAGCTTTTCGGCGTTGGTGATGAAATAGGGGCTGAGATAGCCGCGGTCGAACTGCATGCCCTCGACGATGTCGAGTTCCGTCGTCAGGCTCTTGGCCTCCTCGACGGTGATGACACCCTCGTTGCCGACCTTCTGCATCGCTTCAGCGATGAGATCGCCGATCGCCGTATCGCCGTTCGCCGAGATCGTGCCGACCTGGGCCACTTCGGCGGAGGTCTTGATCTTCTTTGACTGCTTGGCGAGGCTCTTGATCGCTTCGGCCACGGCCAGATCGATGCCGCGCTTCAAGTCCATCGGATTGAGGCCGGCGGCGACCGCCTTGGCGCCCTCCTTGACGATGGCGTGGGCGAGAACCGTCGCAGTGGTGGTGCCGTCGCCGGCCGAATCGGCCGTCTTGGAAGCCACCTCGCGCAAGAGCTGGGCGCCGAGGTTCTCGAAGCGGTCTTCGAGCTCGACTTCCTTGGCGACGGTGACGCCGTCCTTGGTAATGCGCGGCGATCCGTAGGACTTCTCGATCACGACATTGCGGCCCTTCGGACCGAGCGTAACCTTCACCGCATTGGCGAGAATATCGATGCCGCGCAGCAGCCTGTCGCGCGCGTCGGATGAGAATTTGACTTCTTTGGCAGCCATCGTGGGCGCTCCTTGGTATCGTCTTTGATGAATTGGGACGGTCGATCCGGCCCGCGGCGCAGGGGTATCCCCGGCGCTTCGGGCAATGCGGTTCAGCCGATGATGCCGAGAATGTCGCTTTCCTTCATGATCAGGAGATCCTGACCATCGATCTTGACTTCACTGCCCGACCACTTGCCGAACAGCACGCGGTCGCCCGCCTTGACCTCGAGGGCAACGAGCTTGCCGGCCTCGTCGCGCGCGCCAGGACCGACGGCGATCACTTCGCCTTCCTGTGGCTTCTCCTTGGCGGTATCGGGAATGATAATGCCGCCGGCAGTCTTCTGCTCGGCCTCGATGCGCTTGACGACGACGCGATCATGCAACGGGCGGAAACTGGTCTTGCTGGCCATGGGGCGATCCTCTCTGAACGGCTGGGCTTCGCGGGGGGCGCCAACGCACGTCGGCCTCGGCACCGTTGGCGATGGTGTTAGCACTCTATAGATGGGAGTGCCAGGGGATTGCTGCAAGGTGCGGATCGGCACCGCTCACACGCGTCCACACGGTCGTTTTTAAGATGCGCTCCGACCCCGGCCAAGCATTTGCGCTATGGAACGGTATCGGGATTTGCTAATGATCCGGGTTGCGATCTTCAGTCGCCAGCGATGGATATCCCCCTTGTCGATGCCCCTAGAAAGAGACCCTGCGCCCGCCGGCTCGAAGCAGCCGCGCGTCGGCTTGTTCGTCACCTGCCTCGTCGATCTGATGCGGCCCGAAGTCGGTTTCGCCGCGGTCAAACTCCTGGAAGATGCCGGCTGCACCGTCGAGGTGCCGGAGAGCCAGACCTGCTGCGGCCAACCGGCCTACAATTCCGGCGACCGGGCAGACGCCCGCGCGATCGCTGCCCAAGTGATCGCCGCCTTCGAGGACTACGACTTCGTCGTCGTTCCCTCCGGCTCCTGCGGCAGCATGATCAAGCTGCACTACGCGGAACTGTTCGATGAGGGCTCCCCCTGGCGCGCCCGTGCCGAAAGCCTGTCGAAGAAGACCTTCGAACTCATCTCCTTCCTGACCGACGTGCTCGGGCTGACGACCACCGGCGCCCGCTTCGCCGGCAGCGCCACCTATCACGATTCCTGCTCAGGCCTGCGCGAACTCGGCATTCACGACCAGCCGCGCCGGCTGTTGGCCGAAGTCGAGGGGCTCGAGCTGAAGGAGATGGCGCAGTCCGACGTCTGCTGCGGCTTCGGCGGTACCTTCTGCGTCAAATACCCCGACATCTCCAACGCCATCGTCGAAAAGAAGACGGCCCATGTCGTCGCTTCCGGGGCAACGACGCTGTTGGCCGGCGATCTCGGCTGCCTGATGAACATGGCCGGCAAGCTGCAACGGGAGGGGAGCGAGATCGAGGTCCGCCACGTCGCCGAGGTGCTGGCCGGCATGGCGGATACGCCGGCGATCGGCCAGGGAAAGCCCTGAACGGTCGTGGCTGCGGGCATGCTAGTGGAGCGAATTTGACATCTGAGTCCCAGCGAGTTGCGAGGCCAAACTCAAATGTCAAATTCAAAGATCCACTGGAATCAATGAATTGCTAGTGGTCCTAGGACTCCGACATTTGCGTGAGAGCGCGCGGCAAGTGGGATGCAAATGTCGGAGTCGGACCACTAGTCTAGAGAAGGGGTTGCGGATGCTGGACATCATCTCCGTCACCTTGCCGGGCACGGCTGCACGCAAGCTCTCGGTGAAGCTCGGTGACATTACGACACTCGCCGTCGATGCCATCGTCAATGCCGCCAATTCAAGCCTCCTCGGCGGCGGCGGCGTGGACGGCGCCATCCATCGGGCGGCCGGCCCCGGCCTCTATCACGAATGCCGCGATCTCGGCGGGTGCCGGCCGGGCGACGCCAAGATCACCGGCGGGCACGCGCTTCCAGCCCGCTACGTGATCCACGCGGTCGGCCCGGTGTGGAAGGAGGGGCGGAATGACGAGGACCGGCTGCTCGCCGGCTGCTATCGTCGGTCGCTGGAACTGGCCGGCGAGCATCGCCTTGAGACGATCGCCTTTCCTGCCATCTCCACGGGCGTCTTCGGCTTTCCCGCCGATCGCGCCGCCCGCATCGCCATCGCCACCGTCGCCGACAATCTTGCCCCTACAGCTGTTGCCGAAGTGATCTTCTGCTGCTTCGATGAGAAGACCGCCGATCTCTACCGGTCGGAACTGAGGCAAGCGTTCCCCGATGTGACTTCCTCAAAGTGAGCCGCCGATGCAGATCACCTCTCCCGCCTTCAAAGCCAATGCTTCGCGCGAGCTGAAGAACGCCACGCTGCAGAAGTCGCTGCGCAACTTGGAGCGCGGCTTCATCAACAATCGGGCAAGAGCCGCCGCCGCCCTGCCCGAATTCGAGGCGCTCAGGGACGAGGCCCGCGACATCAAGAACCATACGCTCGCCCATCTCGATCTCTATCTGGAGGCCTACGAACGCAAGGTGACGGCCTCGGGCGGTCAGGTGCACTGGGCCAGGAATGCCGAGGAAGCGCGGGCGATCATCCTCGACATCTGCCAATCGCTGCAGGCCAGGACCATCACCAAGTCGAAATCGATGGTGGCCGAGGAAATCGCCCTCAACGACTATCTCGAAGCGCACGACGTCACCCCGATCGAGACCGATCTCGGCGAATATATCATTCAGATCCGCCACGAGCCGCCGAGCCACATCATCGCGCCGGCGATCCATCTGACCAAGGAACAGGTCGCCGGCGACTTCCGCCGCGTGCACGGGAATCTCGATCCCGAACGCAACCTCGAGGAGCCGGTGACGCTTCTCGCCGAGGCGCGCACCGTTCTGCGCGAGCAGTTTCTGGCAGCCGACGTCGGGCTGACCGGGGCTAATTTCCTCGTCGCCGAGACCGGCACCTCGGTCATCGTCACCAACGAGGGCAACGGCGACCTCACCCAGACGCTGCCGAAGGCCCACATCGTGCTCGCCACGATCGAGAAGATCGTGCCGACTCTCGAAGACGTCGCCAAGATCATGCGGGTGCTCGCCCGCTCGGCGACGGGGCAGGAAATGTCCGTCTACACGACGTTTTCGACCGGTCCGCGACGTGCCGACGACGTCGACGGACCCGGCGAATACCACGTCGTCATCCTCGACAACGGTCGCTCGGCCATGCTCGGCACCGAGTTCCAGGACATGCTGAGGTGCATCCGCTGCGGCGCCTGCATGAACCATTGCCCTGTTTATCATGCGGTCGGCGGCCACGCCTACGGCTGGGTCTATCCGGGCCCGATGGGTGCGGTGTTGACGCCGACGTTGATCGGCGTCGACAAGAGTGGGCATCTGCCGAACGCCTCCACCTTCTGCGGTCGCTGCGAGAGCGTCTGCCCGATGCGTATCCCCTTGCCCAAGATGATGCGGCATTGGCGCGAGCGCGAATTCGAAAAGCACCTGGGCGCCTCGGTGCCACGCTTAGCGGTGCGGCTGTGGGCACTCTTGGCGCGACGCCCGTTCCTCTATCGATTGGGCGTCGGCGCCGCCTCGACTGCGCTGCGCCTCATCGGCGGACGCAAAGGTCGGTTCAAGTCCATGCTGTTGGCCGGGGGCTGGACGAAACACCGCGACCTGCCGGTGCCGACGGGCCGCACTTTCATGGACCAGTGGCGCCAACGCCAGGACGAGCGCGAGGCCGCCGGCAACGCTGCGGCAAAGCACGGCAGGAGGCTGGGACAATGACCGCCAAGGGCGCCATTTTCGCCGGCATCCGTCGCTCCCTCGGCACGTCTGGTGCCGATATCGCGCGGCGCGCCGATGTTTCCGACCGGCTGCAGCGCCCGCCCAAGGGCCTGATCCCGGCCCGCGGCCAGCTCGACCGGGCCGGACGGGTCGAGCTCTTCGTTGCCGAGGCCAAGACCGTGTCGACGACGGTGGAGCGTGTTGCCACCGCCGCTGACGTGCCCGCCGCGATCGCCGATTACCTCAGGTCGAAGAACCTGCCGCAGGCGATCCGCTCCGGTGCCGACCCGCGGCTGGCGAGCCTGCCGTGGGACACGGAGCCGCAACTGACGGTGACGCAGGGACCCAGCAAGGGCGACGATCTCGCCGGCCTCAGCCACGCCTTTGCCGGCGTCGCCGAGACCGGTACGTTGGTGCTGACGTCGGGCCCCGACAATCCGACGACGCTCGCCTTCCTGCCCGAATTCCATCTGGTGGTGATCGAGGCCGCCGACATCGCCGGTGACTACGAAGCGGTGTGGGATCGGCTGCGGGCGACCTACGGCAAGGGCGAGATGCCGCGCAACCTGAACTTCATCACCGGCCCGTCGCGCTCGGGCGATATCGAGCAGACCATCCTTCTCGGCGCGCATGGGCCGAAGAGCCTGCATGTGATCGTCGTCGAGGCTGAAACGCCGTGACGTGACACCGATCCGGGATCGGTCATACGGACCGCGCGACCGGTGGAGAGGAGTGTCCCATGTGGAATTGGCTGTTCCCGCGGCGGCGCCCGGCCTCGCCGCAGGCCGAAAGCAAGCCCCGGTCCGAAGCCGGACCACAGGCAGGCCCTGAGATCGGCCTAAAGCCTGCACCGGTCGAGCCCGTCACCCACGGTCTGACCGGCGAAGTCGCGGCCGGCCCGGCCCCGGCGAGCGCGCCGGGCGCAGGTGCAGCACAGCCGGTCGCTGATGCCGGGGCGGTGGCGGCGGCCGGCGCAGCCTTCCTTCTCGGCGTCGGTCTTGCCCACCGCGCCGACAGCCATGCCGCCGAGCGCGATCCCGCCGATCCGGGCGCGCACCCGGGTGATGCGGCATCCGCCGACGGGAACCACAGCGACGCGGCGCATGCGGCGGCTGCCGCCTCGACGACGCCCTTTGCCGATGGTCACGCCCACTCCGATGGCCCCGGTTCGATCGATGCCGGCCACGGCTCGCCGCAGGATGGCGGTGGTGGCAGCCCCGGTTGGTGAGCCGAGAGCGGCGATCACGCCAACTGACCGATTGCTTCACGGAATTCGATTGGACGGCGACGGCGGCTGATGCATATGTGAGTATTCGGACTGCGGTGCCCTTCGACGGCTGGCGTAACCGCCAGGCGCATGTCTGTTGACCCTCGTCTTAGCAAAGTTTGCCTCGCCCATGACAGCATCCGTTGATCCACTGGCGTCGGGGGCGCGAGCGCCGGCCTTCGGCCTCGCCGAATTCGGCCTCTACTCCGTCACCGTGTTCGCCTGGTCGACGAGTTGGTTCGCACTGCACCTGCAACTTGGCGTGGTGGCACCGGAAGTGTCGCTGGTCTGGCGGTTTCTCATGGCTGCCGCGGTGTTGTGGGCGTGGCTGCTCGTCACCCGCCAGCGGGTGCGCTTTCCCTGGCGGCTGCACCTGAAATTCGCGGCAACGGGGTTGCTCCTGTTCTCCTTCAACTTCGCCATGATGTACCACGCCGGCGAATTCCTGCCGTCCGGCCTGTTGTCGGTCGTCTTCTCCGCCGCGTCGGTCTTCAACATCGTGCTCGCCCGGATCGTGTTCGGCATCCCGATATCACCGCGCGTTGCCGTCGGTGGGGCGATCGGCGTCGTCGGCGTCGGACTGCTGTTTCTGCCGCAGGTCATCGGCACCACGCTCGACGTCGGCGCACTGATCGGGCTGGGGCTGGCGACGCTCGGTACGCTGGCATTTTCACTGGGAAATATGATGTCCTCGACGCTGCAGCGCGACCGCGTGCCGGTCATGTCGGCCAGCGCCTGGGGGCTTATCTACGGCGTCGGCCTGCTGGCGCTGGCGGCCTGGTGGCAGGGCCGTCCGTTCATCATTGTCCCCTCGTTCGCCTACGTCGGGTCGCTTGCCTATCTGGCCGTCATCTGCACGGTTGTCGCCTTCTGGGCCTATCTGACGCTGTTGGGCCGCATCGGTCCGAGCCGGGCCGGGTACGCCGCGGTGATGTATCCGACGTTCGCGCTGCTGATCTCCACCGTTGCGGAAGGCTACCAGTGGACTCTGCCGGCGCTCGCCGGCCTGGCGCTGGCGCTGTTCGGCAATGTCGTGGTGTTGCGTTCGGGACGCTCGCGCTGACGGGCGGCGTCGCCGAGACGTGATCGGGAAATGCGCCGATGGCGGTTGCGCTTCGCTGGGCGATCGGGTACTGACGCCGTCCCTTCAGCCAAAGCAAGAACCCGCCATGACCGCGACCTCGACGGCGTCCCACCGCCGTAAGGCCAGTGCCGACGTTCCGGCGCTCGGCCTCGATTTCGGGACCACCAATACGGTGGCCGCCGTCGCCAATGCCGACGGCAGGACCGACGTCCTGACTTTCACGCAAGGTGCCGAAGTGCACGGTGTGTTCCGCTCGGCGCTGTGTTTCTTCCAGAAGCGGGTCCGGCCCGGTGTCTCGGAAAACCGCATCGAAGCCGGGCCGTGGGGCATCGAGCGCTTTGCCGAGGACCCGCAGGACTGCCGGTTCCTGCAGTCGTTCAAGACGTTCGCCGCCTCCAAGGCCTTCTCAGACACGGTCGCTCAGGGCAAGCGCTACCGCTTCGAGGATCTGCTCGCCACCTTCCTGAAGAAGCTCGAATCCCATGCCGATACGCCGATCGGCGAGCCGCGGCCGCGCCTCGTCATCGGCCGGCCGGTGACCTTTGCCGGCGCCGACCCGGACGAGGCCTTGGCGACCGCGCGCTATCGCGCCGGGCTGGAGCAATTGGGCTTTTCAAGCGTCGATTTCGTCTACGAGCCAGTCGCCGCCGCTTATTTCTACGCGCAACGGCTGGAGACCAGCGCCACCATCCTCGTCGCCGACTTCGGCGGTGGCACCTCGGACTTTTCGATCATCCGCTTCCACCGCCACGCCGACGGCCTGACGGCCGAACCGCTCGGCGCCTCGGGCGTCGGCATCGCCGGCGACACCTTCGACTACCGCATCATCGACAACGTCATCTCGCCGCGCCTCGGCAAGGGCACACGCTATCGCTCCTTCGACAAGGAGCTCGATATCCCCGTGCACTATTTCGCCAATTTCGCCCGCTGGAATCACTTGGCGCTGATGAAGTCGGCCGCGACGCTGCGCGAACTTGAAGATCTCGCCAACCAGTCAGTCGACCGCTCCGGCCTCGACCGGCTGATCGAGCTTCTCGAAGACGACCTGACCTGGGACGTCTACCGCGCCGTGTCGCACGCCAAGATCACCCTGTCGCGCGAGGAGCGCGCCGAACTGAAGCTGCATGCCGGCTCGATCCGCATCGACGCGACAATCGCCAGATCCGATTTCGAGCGCTGGATCGCCCAGGATCTCGCCCGCATCGAGGCGTCCGTCGACGAAGCGCTGGCGAAGGCCGCGGTCAAGCCGGCATCGATCGATCGGGTGTTCCTGACCGGCGGTTCCTCCTATCTGCCTGCCATCCGCCATCTGTTCGAGCGTCGCTTCGGCGCTGCCCGCATCGAGACCGGCGACCAGCTCGTGTCCATTGCGTACGGCCTTGCCCTCATCGGGCGCGAGAAGGACCTCGGCTCCTGGCGGGTGGACGCATCAGCCGCGGCGTGAAACCGCCGCGCCTCGGCCTTTGCGCCGCCGAGCCCGGACGGACCATTCGCCCTGACGTTGAGCACCGGACGCCGGCCGTGCCATTTTTACCATGACGAATAGTCGAGTGCCGTGTAAAAGGTCAGCCGAGCAAGACACTGTGGCTGAACGGGCTTCGATGCCGGGACAATCGTCGTCCCTCAGGTGATCGGCTAATCGCGATTGGTGCGGTTCTGTTCGAACAGGCAGAGCATAGAATTGGGCTAGACGGCATGGAGCCTCGCATTCAGATCGAAGCCGCAGCACTCGACCCCATTGAATTGTCGGTCATCGTTCCTTCCTACAATGAGCGGAACAATGTTCCGGTGCTGATGGAGCGTCTTGGCGAAGTCCTGAACGGCGTCGCCTGGGAGGCGATTGTCGTCGACGACGATTCGCCCGACGGTACGGCAGGCGTGGTCAAGGACCTCTCCCGATCCAATCCGCGCGTCCGCTGTTTGCGCCGGGTTGGCCGGCGCGGCCTGTCGGGCGCCTGCGTCGAAGGCATCCTGTCGTCCTCGGCCCCGGTCGTCGTGGTGATGGATGCCGACCTGCAGCACGACGAGACCATTCTGCCGAAGATGCTCGACGAGATCCGCGCTGGCGCCGATCTCGTCGTCGGCAGCCGCTACGTCGAAGGCGGCACCGCCGGCGACGGCCTGTCGTCGGTTCGCCGCTGGGGCAGCGAGTTTGCCACGTCGCTCGCCAAGAAGCTGTTGAAGATCACCTTCAACGATCCGATGAGCGGCTTCTTCATGATCCGCCGCGAGAAGGTTGAGGCGGTCGCTGGCAAGATCGCCCGCGAGGGTTTCAAGATCCTGCTCGACATCGTCTCGTCCTCGCCGCCGATGAAGACGGTCGAGGTACCCTTCACCTTCCGCGAGCGGCTCGCGGGCGAATCGAAGCTCGATTCGCTGGTGACCGCCGAGTATCTCGGGCTGTTGGTGTCGAAATTCTCCGGCGGTCTGCTGCCGGTGCGCTTCCTGATGTTCGCCTCCGTCGGCGTTTCCGGCGTGGCGGTGCATCTGGCCACCATCAACGTCGCCATGCGGCTGTTCGACATGAGCTTCGAGTGGGGGCAGTTCACCGCGGTCATGGTCGCCATGACCTGGAACTTCCTCCTCAACAATCAGCTGACCTATCGCGACCGGCGGCTCAAGGGCTTCGCCTTCCTCTACGGTCTAGTGACGTTCTACATCGTCTGCTCGGTCGGTACGGTGGCGAGCGTCGGCGTCGGCTCATGGGTGTACGGACACCATCCCGTCGCCTGGATCGCTGCCCTGGCCGGCGCTCTCTTGAGTGCGGTGTTCAACTACGCCGCCTCCTCGGTCTTCACCTGGCGGAAGTGACGCGGGAGCGAATAGTAACTAGGGAGTAGCTTGTTGCGTGGCTCGCAGCACATTTTCCTATTCGCTATTCGCTACTTTCCCCTCACGCACCAACGCCCAATTGCCGTTTGAGGAAGCTGACCGTGCGGCCCCAGGCGAGGTCCGCCTGCGCTTTGTTGTACCACTTGGGCAGTGATTCATTGGCGAAATTGGGCTTGGCGCCCTCATATACATATTGCTCGTAGACCTTGGAATGGCCGATCAGCTTCTTCTCGATCGGCTCGATCTGCGGCTGGGTGTGCGGATCCTGTTCGGCGTATTGCAACAGCACCGGCGCGGTGAGTTTCGTCGCCACGTCGATCGAGGCCGGCAGCGAATAGTAGAGCACGGCCGCCTTGACGAGCTTCGTCGGCAGGGTGGCGATATCGGCGGCGATCGGGCCGCCCCAGGCGAAGCCGATGATGCCGATGGCGCCGGAACAGTCCGGCTGACGGGCGAGGAAGTCGATGGCGAGACGGTATTCCTCTGCCGCATCGGCGACGGGCAGCTTCTGCAAGTAGTCGCGCACCTCGTCGGAGCCCTCCTGGCCGTAGTTCTGCGCCGAGGCGAGGTCGGGCACGAAGCCGATCATGCCCTCGAGCGCGAGGCGCCGGGCGAGGTCGCGGAAGTGGCTGTTGATGCCGCGGATTTCGTGGATGACGATGACGCCGGGTCGCCGGCCGGCGACCGCCTTCGGCCGGGCGAGATAGCCCTTCAGTGTGCCGCGCTTGGCCGCCGGATAGGCGAGGGTCTCCGTGGCGATGCGCGGATCTCCCGTCTCCGGCGTCTCGAGTGCGCCGGCGGGAGCCGCCACGAACGGGGCGGCCAGCAGCGCCGAGCCGCCGGCGATGACGGCGCGCCGCGTCGGCAGAGATCGGCTGAAAGGCGGGATAGGGCTTCTCGGCATGGTGCGTATCCGCTGTCGTCTTCCGCGCGCCGCCATCGTCGCGCCGAATGGGCAAGTGCAGGAACCGTATAGGCCGAGAGTGGGACCGAAGAAAGGGACGCCGGCGATCGTCGCGGCTGGCCATGCCCCATCCGGCATAATACGCACGTGAGCATCGGCCGCCTTGATGACAGACGCCGTTGCCTAGATGCTGCACCGGTGCGAGCACGGATCGCTGGCGGCCGGGCCTGCCCCTGTCAGGCGAAGACAGCTGCCGGTCTTGCCGAGATGGCAAACGCAGACAACGACAACGATGCGGCGTCGGGTTCGGCCTGAATCTGGCGGTGGCGAACAATTCTGGCCCAAGGGGGGAATGGCAGTGGCCGACGATCCTTATCCGAAGCGAGATGGCGAGGCGCGCCCGTTCGAGCCGCACCCGCTGCGCTCCGTCGTCCTCGGCGAAATCCATGCTCGCCCGTTCCGGCTGGTGACGCCGCCGCGGGTGTTCCTGCACTATGCCTTCGAGGTGGTGCGCGGCGCCTCCAAGCCGGACCGCAACTTCTTTGCCGATCTCTGCCGGGCACAAGGGGCTGTCGGGCCGGGAGAGAATGCCCGCCACCACGTCGTGCCCTTCGCCAACGGCACCCTGAAATGGGAGCGCCATTCGGAGTTCACCACCTACGGCTGGGACGCGCCCCTGACCGGCGACAACCTGCCGTTCGCCGAGAGCGTGCCGATGCATCCGTTCGGCACTTCGTTTGCTGCGCCCGGCCCGCTGATGGTTGCCATCCGCGCCGAACTCCGCCGCGACGATGGCAACCTCGAGGCGCTGGCCGCGGGCTTTGACCCGACGAGCCTGTGCGTGTCGCAGTGCCTCGGCGGCCGCGCTCTTGCCTTGACCGACTTTCGCCAGGACGGCGACGGGCAGTCGCGCATCCTGGTCATCGATCGTGGCCTCACGCCCCAGGAGGCGGGCGCACTGGTGCAGCGCCTGTTGGAGATCGAGACCTACCGGACGTTCTCGCTGTTGGGCCTGCCGGAAGCCGAGCGCATCGGCCCGGACGTCCGCCGCATCGAGCGCGAACTGGTTGACGTCACCAACAGCATCCGCGCCTCTGAAGGGCTCGACTCCAACCGCAAGCTGCTTGCCGACCTGTCGCGGCTCTCCGCCGACGTGGAGGCCGGCTCGGCCGAGACCTCCTATCGCTTCGGCGCCTCGAACGCCTACGACGAGATCGTCAAGAGCCGGCTCGCCGCCATCAAGGAAACGGCCATGCCCGGCTTCGCCTCCTGGTCGAGCTTCCTCGATCGCCGCATGGGGCCGGCGATCCGGACCGTGCAGGTCACAGTCGCTCGCCAGCGCGATCTGTCCGAGAAGCTGGCGCGCGCCGCCGAACTGTTGCGGACCCGTGTCGACATCGAGGTTGAGCAGCAGAATCGCGAACTGCTGCAGTCGATGAACCTGCGCGCCCGCCGCCAACTGCAATTGCAGCAGACGGTCGAGGGCCTGTCGGTGGCGGCCATCAGCTACTACGTCGTCGGGCTCATCGGCTATCTCGTCAAGGCGGCGAAGGAGACGCTGCACCTCGACGTCGACCCCAATGTCGCCACCGGCTTTGCCGTGCCGCTTGTGGTCGTTGCCATCTATGTCGTCGTCCACCGCATCCGGACCCACCACGGCGAGCACTGAGCGCCGGGGCGCTCGCCGACACATGAAAAGGCCCGCCGGTGTGGCGGGCCTTGGCGGTGGCAAGCGGATGCTGCTGCGATTACTTCTTCTTGCCGTCGGCGTCGAACTGCGACAGATAGGCGATGACGTTGGCCACATCCTCGTCCTTTTTCAGGCCGACGAAGGACATCTTGGTTCCGGGATTGAATTCCCGCGGATTGTGCACGTATTTGGTGAGTTTTTCTTCGTCCCAGACCAGGCCATCCTCGCCCATCTTCTTCAAGCTTTCGCCGTAGCCCTTGAAGGTGTCGATCGAGCCGGCCTTGCGGCCGATGACGCCGTTCAACTCTGGACCGATCTTGTTGGTGGCGCCTTCGCCGATGTTGTGACAGGCCTTGCACTGGGCGAAGACTTTTTCGCCGGCCGCCGGATCGCCACCGGCCTCGGCCGCCACACTGGCGCCGAGAAGAACAATGCCCGCAACAACTACCTGCTTCATCATCATGTTTTCACTCCGCTCGACAGATCGCCGGCTTGCCGCGCCGGTCGCTCTCGACGTCAGTTGGACAATAGATCGCCATCAGCCATCGGCCGGAGGCGCAGCAACGAACCCCTCGACTGCCGCCACGGACATCTCCTTCGGCAGCAGCGACTGACCATTGCCAGCGAATGATCGGGAAGAACCCGCGTTAACGGCGGATACATCTGCCGCGGCCGCCCCCCGCTGCCGCTGCATTCCCTGGGGAAGACGCCGCCTCGCCCGACGCCCCCGACACCTCGGACATTTTGTCCCATTTCGTCAGGCGCGGCAATTCGCAACAGATGGCCAGCCCTTAGCCTATCGTTGCAATTAGGCGCTCATCCCCACTTGTCGAGGGGCCGGGGGGCTGACAAAGCCGCCTCCCGCGCTAGGATCTCGGTAAATCACGTAAAGGCCCGGCCGGGTCCCGACCGACGGCCGACCGAGATCCAAGGGACGGATAGCGCTTCATGACCCTCGTCCACATGCCGGTGCCCGATGCCGGAACGCTCGCCCGCCGCGACGAGATCATCGCCGGGCTCGGGCAACTCGTGCCGAAGCGCCGCATGGTGACTGAGGAGCGCGGTCTGAAGCCGTGGGAATCGGACGCGCTTACGGCTCACGCGCAACTGCCGCTGGTCGTCGTGCTGCCGGAGACGACCGAGGAGGTCTCGCGCATCCTGGCCTTCTGCCATGCGAACGGCGTCAAGGTGGTGCCGCGCGGCGCCGGCACCTCGCTGTCGGGCGGAGCCTTGCCGCTCGCCGACGGGGTGCTGATGTCGATGATGCGCTTCAACCGCGTCCTCGACATCGACTTCCCCAATCGCGCCGTTGTCGCCCAACCGGGTGTCACCAATCTCGGCATCACCCGGGCCGTCGAGCACCGCGGCTTCTACTACGCCCCGGACCCGTCGTCGCAACTCGCCTGCTCGATCGGCGGCAATGTGGCGGAGAATTCCGGTGGCGTGCACAGCCTCAAATATGGGCTGACCACCAACAACGTCCTCGGCCTCGAAATGGTGCTGATGACCGGCGAGGTGATCCGTCTCGGCGGCAAGCACCTCGACAGCGAAGGCTACGACCTCATGGCTCTGGTGACCGGGTCGGAAGGGCTCCTCGCAGTCATCACCGAGGTGACGGTGCGCATCCTGAAGGCGCCGGAGAGCGCCCGCGCCGTGCTGGTCGCTTTCACCTCGTCCGACAACGCCGCCGATGCGGTCGCCGACATCATCGCTGCCGGCATCATCCCGGGCGGCATGGAGATGATGGACCACCCGGCGATCAACGCCGCCGAGGACTTCCTCCACGTCGGCTACCCGCGCGATGCCGAGGCGTTGCTGATCGTCGAACTGGACGGACCGCCGGTCGAGGTCGACGATCTGATCGGTCGCGTCGAGGCGATCGTCAAGGCGCGCGGCGCGGTGGAATGCCGCATTTCGACTTCGGATGCCGAGCGTCTCTCCTTCTGGGCGGGCCGCAAGGCGGCCTTCCCGGCGGTCGGTCGCATCTCGCCCGACTACCTGTGCATGGACGGCACCATTCCGAGGAAGGCGATCTCGCAGGTGCTGAAGCGCATGCGCGAACTCTCCGCCGAGTATGGCTTGCGCGTCGCCAATGTCTTCCACGCCGGCGACGGCAACTTGCACCCGCTGATCCTCTACGACGCCAACAAGCCCGGCGAGCTCGAACGCGCCGAGGCCTTCGGCGCCGACATTCTCCGCCTCTGCGTCGCCGTCGGCGGGGTGCTGACCGGGGAACATGGCGTCGGGGTGGAGAAGCGCGATCTGATGGGTACGATGTTCGACGAGACCGACCTCGCCCACCAGATGCGGGTGAAATGCGCCTTCGACGACAAGCAGTTGCTGAACCCGGGCAAAATGTTCCCCGAACTCAGCCGCTGCGCCGAACTCGGACGCCTGCATGTTCATGCCGGAGCCTTGCGCTTCCCCGATCTGCCGAGGTTTTGACGCGATGGACACCCTTTGCCCTTCGTCCGAGGCCGAGGTCCTCGACATTCTGGCCGCCGCGATCGGCGACTGTGTGCCACTGGCTCCGACCGGCCTCGGCACCAAGGCCGGCATCGGCCGGCCCGTCAAGCACGCCCGGCTCGATCTCTCCGGCCTCGCCGGCGTCATCCTGTACGAGCCGGAGGAATTGGTCGTGACCGTTCGCGCTGGCACGCCCGTCGACGAGGTGGTGGAACTCCTCGCCGGGAAGGGCCAGCAACTCGCGTTCGAGCCGCCGGTCTGGCGAACGCCGGACGGGGGGGCGAGCCGCGGCACCATCGGCGGGCTGGTGGCGGCCAATCTGTCCGGTCCGCGGCGGCTGAAAGCGGGCGCTGTGCGCGACCATATCCTGGGCGTCAGGGGCGTTTCCGGCCGGGCGGAAGCCTTCAAGGCCGGCGGCCGGGTGGTGAAGAACGTCACCGGCTACGATCTCGCCCGCGGTCTCGCCGGCTCCTGGGGCACGCTCGCCGTCCTGACCGAAGTCACCTTCAAGGTGCTGCCGAAGGCCGAGACGGAACTGACGCTCGCCGTCGCCGGCCTTGCCCCCGCCCATGCCGTCGAGGCGCTGACCGGGGCGATGCATCTCTCCGCCGACGTCTCCTCGGCCGCGCATCTGCTGGCAGCCGAGAGCGGGGCGCCGTTCGCGCAAGAGCCGCGCACGGTTCTGCGCCTTGAGGGCTTCGTCGCATCGGTCGATGCGCGGGCCGAAGTCGTCGCCCGCCATCTCGCCCCCTTCGGGCCGGTCGAGCGGCTCGAGGCGGCAGCCTCGGCCGACGTCTGGGCCGGGATCCGCGACCTTGGCAGCGTCGGAGAGGCCGGCGAGGCGCTGTGGCGCATCTCCTTGCCCCCGGCATCCGCCGCCGTCTTTGCCGACAGAGTGGCGGGTCTCGAACCGCGCCGGCTCGCCTTCGACTGGTCGGGTGGGCTCGTCTGGCTGTGGGTCGACGATCGCCTCCCCGATCTCGGCGCCGCCGTCATCCGGGCCGCCATTGCCGTCTGCGGCGGCGGCCATGCGACGCTGATCCGCGGGCAGGACGCGTCCCGCAGCCGCATCGACGTGTTCGAGCCGCAACCGGCCCCGCTGGCAGCGCTCTCGGCCCGGCTCAAGGCGCAGTTCGATCCTGCGGGCATCCTCAATCCGGGCCGTATGGGCGGGGAGCGCTGAGACATGCAGACGAACTTCTCGCTCGCCCAGCTCGCCAACGCTGATATCGCCGAGGCCGACCGGATCCTCAGAACCTGCGTCCATTGCGGCTTCTGCACGGCGACCTGCCCGACCTTCCTGCTCTTGGGCGACGAGCGCGACAGCCCACGCGGACGCATCTATCTCATCAAGGACATGCTGGAGAACGACCGCCCGGCGGACGAGACCACGGTCACCCACATCGACCGCTGCCTGTCGTGCCTGTCCTGCATGACCACCTGCCCCTCGGGCGTCGACTACATGCACCTGGTCGACCACGCCCGCAGCCATATTGCCGAGACGTATCGCCGCCCGTTTGCCGATCGGCTGTATCGCGGGCTGCTCGCCGCCATCCTGCCCTATCCGGCACGGCTGCGCCCGCTGTTGACGCTCGGAGTGCTGGCGCGGCCCTTCGCCGCCCTGCTGAAGCCGTTGCCCGGCATCGGCCGACCGATTGCCGCGCTCCTCGACCTGTTGCCGAAGCGGCTGCCGGCGCGCCCGCCCGAGGCGCGCTCGGGCATTCATCCGGCCAAGGGGGACCGGCTGCGGCGCGTCGTGCTGTTGGGGGGCTGCGCCTCGGAGGTGCTCGGGCCCGACGTCAATGCCGCTGCCGTCCGCCTCTTGACCCGTCTCGGCGTCGAAGTGGTCCGGGCAGAGGGCGAGGGCTGTTGCGGCTCGCTGCGCCACCACATGGGCGAGACGGCGGCGTCGCACGCCGACGCCCGGCGCAACATCGACATCTGGTGGAAGGAGACGGTTGAAGGCGGCGGTCCGGGGCTCGACGCCATCGTCATCACCGCGTCCGGCTGCGGCGTGATGGTGAAGGACTACGGCCACCTGCTCAGCGACGATCCAGCCTATGCCGGCAAGGCCGCCGCCGTCTCCGCCCTGGCGAAGGACATCTCCGAAGTCGTCGCCACGCTGCAGCCGTTGCCGAACTTGGGAAATGCGCCGAAATTGAAGGTCGCCTATCACGGCGCCTGCGCCCTGCAGCATGGCCAGAAGATCCACGCCCTGCCGATGCGGCTCCTCGCCGACGCCGGCTTCGCCGTGATGCCCGTTCCCGAAGGCCACATTTGCTGCGGCTCGGCCGGCACCTACAACATGTTGCAGAGCGAGCTTGCCGGGCAGTTGCGTGCCCGCAAAGTGGCCAACATCGAACGTCTCGAGCCCGACGTGGTGGCCGCCGGCAATGTCGGCTGCATCGCCCAGATCGGCGCGGGGACCACGATCCCGGTCGTGCATCCCGTGCAACTCATCGATTGGGCGACGGGTGGGGAGAAGCCCGCTGGGATGCGGTGAACCGCGCCTCCATCAAACCGAAATGGACGCGATGAATTGGTCAAATACCGCGTTGCAGACGTCCAGGGGATTCGGCTGAGACACCCCCCAGCTCGGAAACTGCCCATCAACGTACATGCGCGCTAAGCCGTAGACCAAGGCCCGCGCACCAATTTCATGGGCGGAGACGTCGCCTGGCCTGAGCAGGTTTTGCGCTGCGGCCTCCACCATCAGTTCGCTCATCTGCCGACGGATTTGGTCGTTGCGCCCGCGCAGGCTCGACGTTTCATAAGTGATGATGTGTCGATTGGAAATCACTTGGAAATGCGTTGGGTTGGTGATGGCCCAGAGGAGAAAGCCGCGGCCGATCGCGCGAAAGCGCTGGAGGGCGTTCTGCCCTTCCACGGCCGCCAGCGATTGTTCAATCTGTTGGATCAGCCGGTCCTGAGCCTCCTCCGCGACCGCGGTGAGCAGCGCTAGCCGGCTCGGAAAATGCCGAAACGGCGCCGCAGACGAGACGCCCGCGAGTTTGGCGACCTCGCGCAGGCTGACGCTGTCCAAGCCGCGCGCTTCGATCAGCTCGACCGTCGCCTTGACGAGCGCCTCGCGCAGTCTGCCGTGGTGATAACTCCGACGAGGCGTCGAACGGGGGCTGACGTCGGACTCGCATTTGGCCATTGGGAGGTCTCGATCACGAAAAGATGTAAGCAGCGATCACATCGCGGGTATGCCAGGGCGCTACAAGAATGTAAGCAGCGATAACATGAGTGCAACCCTCGAAGGAGTTGAAGATGTTTCGCACCATTTGTCTCGCTGCCCTATGCCTCGTCGCGTTGGTGTCGGCCGGCTACGCGGCGGAACTCCCGGCCGTGCACACCACGCACAGCATCGAATCCGCACCCGAGCCACCGGCCCAATTCGCATCGGCCATCGTCCTTCCCGCGCCACTCGCAAGAGGCGTCGTCGTGATAGCCTTTCATGCCGACAATCTGAAGCTCGTCCCGGTCTATGGTGACGCCGCCGTTGCCGTCACGCCGCGCATCGGCCACCTCCACATTACGCTCGACGAGGCCGCCTGGCACTGGTTGCAGGCCAGCGAAGAGCTGATCGTCATTCAAGGGCTGGCGAAAGGGCCACACCACGTCGTCCTCGATCTGGCAGATCCCGCCCATCACGTCCTGGCGAGCAAGAGGCTCGACTTCGTCATTCCTGGGTAAGGCGACCGCGTGGGGGCCGCAGCGCAGTCGCCAAGCTCGACGTCAGGGCCTGGCTGCCGCTCCGCATCAGACAGTCGCCCGATCCCGCGTAGCTGCAACCGCAGCCGTTTCGATTGGCCGCCTCGCCGTCAACTCCGTAGACCGCAGGCATTTTGAGTTGGCGTCGGGGTATTTGCGCCGTTCCGGAAACGCCACGCCGAATTCCCCATTCCCTTGGGGGGCGTTTCGTTAGATAAGTCGAATAGCCGTCAAGCATTGTCCATTCGAGGAGGTCCGCCCATGTCCGTCGCCGCGTCCGGAGTTTCGTCATCCGGGCTAGTCATTTCGGCAGCCGTGCCCGAGCGGGCCGATGAGATCCTGACACCCGAGGCCCTCGCCTTCTTGGCACATCTGGAACGGACCTTCGGCAAGCGCAGGCGCGAACTCCTCAGACATCGTCAGGCGCGCCAGGCGCGTTTCGATGCTGGCGAACTGCCGGATTTCCTGAAAGAAACTGCCGCCATCCGGGCCGGCAACTGGCGGGTGGCGCCGATCCCGGCCGACCTTCTCGACCGCCGCGTCGAAATCACCGGGCCTGTCGATCGCAAGATGATCGTCAACGCCTTGAATTCGGGCGCCAAAGTGTTCATGGCCGACTTCGAGGATGCCTCCTCGCCGACCTTTGCCAACATGGTCAACGGCCAGATCAACCTGAAGGACCGTTGGGCGAACCGCATCGACTTCGTCGATCCCGGCACCTTGAAGGCCTATGCCTTGAAGGATCAGGTCGCCACGCTGATCGTGCGTCCGCGCGGCTGGCATCTCGACGAGGCGCATGCCACCCTCGACGGGCACCCGGTGTCGGGCGCGCTGTTCGATTTCGGCCTTTATCTCTTCCACAATGCCAAGGCGGCGATCGCTGCCGGCTCCGGACCCTACTTCTATCTGCCGAAGCTCGAGAGCCATCTGGAAGCCCGGCTGTGGAACGACGTCTTCGTCGAGGCGCAGTCGCTCTTGTCGCTTCCGGTGTGCACCATCAAGACGACGGTCTTGATCGAGACGCTGCCGGCCGCCTTCGAGATGGACGAGATCCTCTACGAACTCAGGGACCATATCGTCGGGCTCAATTGCGGCCGCTGGGACTACATCTTCTCGTTCATCAAGACGCTGCGCGCCCACAGGGCCTATGTGCTGCCCGACCGCAGCCAGGTGATCATGGGCAAGTGGTTCCTGAAGGCTTATTCCGACCTCCTGATCAAGACCTGCCATCGCCGCGGCGCCTTCGCCATGGGCGGCATGGCGGCGCAGATCCCGATCAAGGGCAATCCGGAGAAGAACGCCGCCGCCTTCGCCAAGGTGGAGGCCGACAAGATGCGCGAGGCGACCGCCGGCCACGACGGCACCTGGGTGGCGCACCCCGATCTCGTGCCCGTCGCCATGGCTGTGTTCAACGAGTTGATGCCGACGCCCAATCAGCTCGACAAGGCGCGCGACGACGTTGTCGTCGGCCGCGACGACCTCCTCACCATCCACGAGGGCTCGCGTTCGGAAGTCGGCTTGCGCGACAACATCCGCGTCGGCATCCGCTACATCGCCGCCTGGCTCGAAGGCCGCGGCGCCGTGCCGATCTACGACCTGATGGAAGATGCCGCCACCGCCGAGATCAGCCGCACGCAGATCTGGCAGTGGCTGCACTACGGCGCGGTTCTCGATGACGGCAGCGTCGTGACGCACGGCCTCGTTGAAACCGCGATTGCCGAAGAAGCCGCCCGGGTACGCGAGGAGGTCGGCGCCGACGTATTCGACGGCGGCCGCTACCACGAGGCGACGGACCTGTTCCGCAAGCTGATCCTGGAGAAGGAACTCGCTGCCTTCCTGACGCTGTCGGCCTACAAGCTGCTGGGGTAAGGAGCTGTCAGGGCACGATCTGGGCGCCTTCATGGTTCAAGGCTCGCTTGCGCTCGCACCTCACCATGAAGGTCCGCGCATGTCACGTGCGGGTCATCGGCTTTTCGCCTTCATGCTGAGGCGCCCGGCAGAGCCGGGCCTCGAAGCACGAAGGCAAGGCCGCCCAGCCGGTTGCATTCACAGCAACTCCAGCAGCCTGACCGCGCCGGAGGTCTCGGCCGTGCTGGGCGTCTCCTCGACGTTCAACGAGGTGACCACGCCCTTGTCGACGATCATCGAATAGCGCTTGGAGCGGATGCCCATGCCGCGCTCGGTCAGATCGAGGTCGAGGCCGACCGCTTTGGCGAAGAAAGCCGACCCGTCGGCGAGAAAGGCGATTCGGCCGAGCCCGGTCGTCTGCTTGCCCCAGGCCCGCATCACGTGCACGTCGTTGACCGAAATGACGGCGACCGCGTCGACGCCCTTGGCCTTGATCGCTTCGAGGTGTTCGAGATAGCCGGGCAGATGATTGTTCGAGCACACGCCGGTGAACGCTCCGGGCACGCCGAACAGGACGACCTTGCGGCCGCCGAAGAATTCGGTCGTCGTCACCGGCGTTGCGCCGTCGGCGGTCGCCTCGGTCAGTTGCACCTCGGGCAGTGCCTCGCCTACCGTGATCGTCATGTCGTGCCTCTCTCCCTGGTTCTAGTCTCGGGCGCCGGAGCGCAGCTGATACGGTCCGCGCCCCTCCCTTGCGGAAAGATAGGGCGCCCCGCCGTTAGTCCAACGTCAGCGTCTGAACCGTGGCGCGATCCCGGCCGACGATGGTGAAGGTCAGGGCCGCCCCGTGCGCCTTGGCGCCGGAGGGCAGCCCGTCGAGCGCCAAGCGCCAGGAGGTCGTCTCGCCGGTTGTCGCTCCCCGTTCGGGCAGCGGCAGCGCCCAGCCCTCGGGTCCCTCTACAAACACATCCGCCAGCGCGTCCGACGGCGCCTTGATGATAACGCTGGCGACAGGTGGCTTGACGGTGTCGTCGCTGGTCAGCCGAACGACCGAGAACGGCTCGCCCGCCTTCGCCGGCACAGGCACCCGCTTTTCCGCCGCCACGATCTCACTGGCCTCGCTGGCGATCGGCTGGGCGGTGGGGTCGACGCGGCGCTCGAGCGTGACGTCGACCGGCACGCAGATATCGCGGCAGACGCCGAGAAAGGCGTGGACGTGCAGCTTCGCCGGCTTGCCCGGATCGGCGAGCGTGACGCGCAGCGGCAGGACGACGGGTCCGTGATAGCCGATCGTCTGGTCGGCTCCCTCGCGGAAGCGCTCCGGTGCCGGATAGTCGATGCTGAACGCCGCGACATTGACCGAACCCGCCGAGTCGATCACCGGCGGCACACCGGAATCGCCGGGATAGCGCCAGTAGGTCTTCCAGCCCGGCTCGAGGTCGATGGCAAGGCCCGCATCGACGATCGCGCCATGCTTCTCTCCGACGATCAGCCGCACGCTCGTGCCCATCACCTCCGTCCGGTCCTCCGCATGCAGCGAGCGGCCGGCAGTGATGGCGACCAAGGCCAGCCCCGTGACCGTCAGAACCCGTCGCATGCGTCCGATCGTCGTCATCGCGTTCCTCGTCCAGGCATTTGATTCGCTCGAAATGGCCTCCGGTCAGCCGGCGCCGCCGTGATGGCCGGGCGCATTCCCAGCGGCCCACCGGCCCGGCAATAGCACAGTTCCCATCGTCCGGACGTCCCGGTGGGTACCCGAACTCCAGTCATTTCGCCGTGATCCGCGATCGCGCCGCGGGCCGCCGTCTGCCGACGGCCGGACCCCGCATCATCGGGTCGACTGGATGGTGGTTCTTGCATGCCTGATTGCCGCTCGGGCACAGACACGGTAATGTCGCGCAAATCGCTCCATCCGGACCGCGTCCGGATAAGGCTGCTGCCCGGGAGACGCGCATGACCGCCAGCCGGCGGACCGGATACCTCGACGGACAGATCCTGATCGCCATGCCTGGCATGGAGGATAGCCGTTTTGCGCGCTCGGTCGTCTTCATGTGCGCCCATTCCGACGACGGCGCCATGGGCATCATCCTGAACCAGCTGGCGCCGCAGATGTCGTTTGGCGAGTTGCTGATTCAGTTGGACATCGTCGGGGGCCCCTCCGAGGTCGAGCGCAACGATTCGATCCGACAGATGCGGGTGCATCATGGCGGGCCAGTCGAACCCGGACGCGGCTTTGTGCTGCATTCCGGCGACTTCTTCATTCAGAACGCCACGCTGCCGATCGACGAAGAGTTTTCGCTGACGACGACGCTTGAGATCCTGAAGGCCATCGCCGACGGCCGGGGGCCGGAGAGGGCGATCTTCGCGCTCGGCTATTCCGGCTGGGCGCCGGGTCAGCTGGAGAGCGAGATCCAGGCCAACGGCTGGCTGAACTGCGCCGCCGACGCGTCGCTGGTGTTCGATCCCGAGATCGACACCAAGTACGAGCGCGCCATGAAGAAGCTCGGGATCGACGTCGCCAAGCTGTCGCGCAGTGCCGGCCACGCCTGAGACCCGGCAGCGGCGGCCCAGGCCGGAGCATCTGCCGTCCCACCGTTCATCGCATATGGCAATCGCAAGATTGCACCGGACGACATGCTTGCGGGGGGGCGCCGGACGCTCTACTTTCGCCGCCCGCGATCAACCGTACGGTCGGCAGCGCAATAACGAAACAGGAATACGCCCTTGCAATATGTTTCGACTCGGGGCGAGGCCCCCGTGCTCGGTTTTGCCGACGTGCTTCTGGCTGGGCTTGCGCGCGACGGCGGGCTCTATGTGCCCGCGCAGTGGCCGCGACTGGCGCCGGACGAAATCGCCGACTTCGCCGGCAGGCCTTACGCCGATGTGGCCCTGTCGATCTTCAAGCGGTTCATCGGCGACGACATCGCCGAAGCCGACCTCAAGCGGATGGTCGACGAGGCCTACGCGACGTTTCGTCACCCCGCCGTCACCCCGCTGACCCAACTGGCCTCGGATCAGTTCCTTTTGGAACTGTTCCATGGGCCCACGCTCGCCTTCAAGGACGTGGCGATGCAGGTGCTGTCGCGGCTGATGGACCATGTCCTCGCCGAGCGGGGCCAGCGCGCCACCATTGCCGGCGCCACATCGGGCGATACCGGCGGCGCGGCGATCGAGGCCTTCCGCGGTCGCGAGCGGGTCGACGTCTTCATCCTGTTCCCTGATGGCCGCGTCTCGGACGTGCAGCGTCGGCAGATGACGACGCCGACCGAGGACAACGTCCATTCGATCGCCATCCGCGGCACGTTCGACGATGCCCAGGCGCTGGTGAAGGGCCTGTTCAATCATCATTCCTTCCGCGATCGCGTCGGTCTGGCGGGGGTCAATTCCATCAACTGGGCCCGCATCATGGCCCAGGTCGTCTACTATTTCGTCGCGGGCGTGGCGCTCGGCGCGCCCTGGCGGCAGGTGGCCTTCACGGTTCCGACCGGCAACTTCGGCGACATCTTCGCCGGCTACGTGGCGAGCCGCATGGGGCTGCCCGTCGCCCGGCTGGTGATCGCCACCAATGTCAACGACATCCTGCATCGTACCCTTCAGACCGGGCGCTACGAGCCGCGCGGCGTCATTGCCACGTCGTCGCCGTCGATGGACATCCAGGTGTCGTCCAACTTCGAGCGGCTGTTGTTCGAGGCCTATTTGCGTGACGGTGCTGGCGTCCGCCGGCTGATGGCGGCGATCGCCCAGTCGGGCAGCACCGCGCTTGATCCGGACGCGGTGAAGCAGATCGGCACGCTGTTCGCCTCCGGTCGCACCGACGAGGCTGAAACCATGGCGACCATCGCAGATACCCTGAACGAGACTGGCATTCTGGTCGATCCGCATACCGCGACCGGCTTGTTCCAGGCCAAGCGCCATACGCCGCAGGGCGTGCCGATGGTGACGCTCGCCACCGCGCATCCCGCCAAGTTCCCCGATGCGGTTACCGCTGCCGCCGGCTTCCGGCCGGCGCTGCCCGCCTGGCTCGCCCACATTATGACGGCCGAGGAACGCTACGCAGTGATCCCCGCGGATCAGATCGTGCTGGAACGGCTGATCGAAGAACGCACCCATTCAGTTCGGGTCGGGCTATGACGGACATCACCGCAAAGGTCACCACGCTCGGCAACGGGCTGACAGTCGCCACCGAGGCGATGCCGCACCTGGAGACGGCCTCCATCGGGGTCTGGATCGGCACGGGCTCGCGCAACGAGACCATCGGCGAGCACGGCGTCTCCCACCTCCTGGAGCACATGGCGTTCAAGGGCACTTCGCGTCGCAACGCCCGCGAGATCGCCGAGGAGATCGAGGCGGTCGGCGGCGAGATCAACGCCGCGACGAGCGTCGAGACGACGGCCTACTACGCCCGCATCCTCGAGGACGACGTGGCGCTCGCCATCGACATCCTCGCCGACATCCTGAACGATTCCATCTTCGATCCGGAGGAGTTGGAGCGCGAGCAGCACGTCATCGTGCAGGAGATCGGCGCGGCGCACGACACGCCCGAAGATCTCGTGTTTGATCGCTTGCAGGAATGCGCCTTCCCCGATCAGGCCATCGGCCGCCCGATCCTCGGCACGCCGGAGACGGTGCGCTCCTTCGGCAAGCGGGAACTGACCGCCTACCTCGGCGACAATTACCGCGGCCCGGCCATGGTTCTGGCTGCGGCCGGCAGCGTCCACCACGAGGCGATCGTCGACATGGCGCGTGAGCGCTTCGCCAACTTGGCCGAAGACACCTCCCGTCCGCTCGAGGTCGCCCGCTATCGCGGCGGCCAATGGCGCGAGGAGCGCGACCTGCAGGAAGCGCAGGTCACCATCGCCTTCGAGGGTCGCCGGTATACCTCGCCCGACCATTACGCCGCCCAGGTTCTGGCCTCCGCGCTCGGGGGCGGCATGTCGTCGCGCCTGTTCCAGGAAATCCGCGAGAAGCACGGCCTGTGCTACTCGATTTCTGCCTTCCACTGGGCGTTTGCCGATACCGGACTGTTCGGTCTGCATGCCGCGACCGGCGAGGACGACCTCGTCAACCTGATGCCGATGATCATCGACGAAATCGAGCGCTCGATTTCGGATATCTCCGCAGCGGAAGTGTCGCGTGCCAAGGCGCAGATGCGGGCTGGCCTGCTGATGAGCCTCGAAAGTCCGGCCGCGCGCGCCGGCCAGATCGGCCGGCAGATCCTGGTCCACGGTCGGCCGTTGCAACCGCACGAGATCATTGACAAGATTGATTCGGTTGGCGTCGATCAGGTGCGGCGTCTGGCGCATGAAATATTCAGAACGTCGCGACCGAGCGTGGCACTGATCGGGCCGATTGCCGGTGCGCTCGGGCTGGACGAGATCGCGGCGCGGCTGTCTGCAGCCAGCTGACGCCGGGAAAGGGGCGAGATGGGGTTTCTGCAGGCCGTCGCCTTCGACCCCGGCCCCAGTCTCCATTGCGGGCCGGTCACGTTGCGCCATCCGCAAATGTCGGACCATGCCGCCTGGGCCAAGCTCAGGGCGGATAGCCGCGACTTTCTCGTTCCCTGGGAGCCGCGCTGGGCCGTCGACGAATTGGAGCGTGCAGCCTTCCGCCGCCGCCTCAAGCGCTATGCCCAGGAGATCCGCAACGACACTGGCTATCCATTCTTCGTCTTCCGCTCCGACAACCACGAACTCGTCGGCGGTCTGACGCTCGCCTTCGTGCGCCGCGGCGTTACCCAATGCGCCACTCTCGGCTATTGGATGGGCCAGCCGCATGCCGGCAAGGGGCTGATGACGGCCGCCGTCATCGGCGTGTTGAAACACGCTTTCGACCGGCTGCAGCTGCATCGCGTCGAGGCCGCGTGTCTGCCGACCAACCAAGCGTCCATCGGGCTCCTCGAAAAGGTCGGATTCACGCGCGAGGGCTACGCCCGCGCCTATCTCTGCATCAATGATCGCTGGCAGGATCACATCCTCTACGCGATACTCGCGGCAGATCCGATCGCCGCCGTCAACCGCCTCGGTGAGCCGCCGTCCCGCCGCTGATCTGCAAGACGACCAGTCGCGGTGCAAGCGAACTTGTCGGGCGTCCCGGTTGGCGGTAGTGCTTTAGCTGCCTCTGCCGCGTCGGCAGAATGGCGAGGGGTGTTCGATTCGCCGCGGACATCGGCCGCAAGCGCCGTCGACGAGGAACGCGGACCTGCGGGTCGGATGGGCTCGCAGGCGGACGGCCATCGGCGAGGTATCTGAGGACGGGACAGCTGGGGACGAACCTCTTGCGCGGCATTCGATATTTCCTGGCTCTCTTCCTTGGCCTGACGCTCGTCCTCGGGATCGACGTCGCGCATGCGCTCGAGCCGATCACCGTCCCCCTCGATGCTCCGGCGCTCGATCTTGCCGGCGCCGTCGAATTCCACCGCAATGCCGGCGACAAGTTGCAGGTCTCGGCCGCGCCCGGCGCCGACGGCGTCGTCCGCCGCATCGAAGTGCGCTCGACCCGGACCCAGGTCGGTCCCAACCCGGCCGGCTCCGACTGGATCGTGTTCGCGCTGAAGAATGCAACCGACGAGCAGGTCGATCGGTTGATCGTCGCCCCGTTCTTCCGCCTGTCCGGTTCGGGCATCCTACAGCCGGACCTCGGCACCTCGCGCATCGCCGCCATCTCCACCAGCCAGGGCGTGGCGCCGGAACGCCAGCCCTCGACCGAGGCCGACGTCTTCCTCGTCACCCTCGACCCGCATTCGGTGGTGACCTTCGTCGTCGAATTGCGCACGCCGCAATTGCCGCAGCTCTCGCTATGGGAGCCCGGTGCCTACAAGGACTCGGTCAACGCCTACACGCTCTATCGTGGCATCATTCTCGGCATCTCCGGCCTGTTGGCGCTGTTCCTGACCATCCTGTTCGTCGTGCGCGGCACGGTGATGTTTCCGGCGACGGCGGGCCTCGCGTGGTCCGTGCTGGCCTATCTCTGCATCGATTTCGGCTTCTGGAACAAGGTGTTCCGCGTCCAACCCGGGTCCGACCAGAGTTTCCGTGCCGGCGCCGAGGTGATGATGGCGACAACGCTCGTCGTCTTCCTTTACGGCTATCTGAACCTCAATCGCTGGCACGCCAGCTACAGCCATTTCGCCATGGCGGCGGTGGTGCTGCTGTTGGGCCTCCTCGGCGTCGCCGTCATCGATCCGTCGACGGCCGCCGGCATCGCCCGCGTGTCGTTGGCCACCGTCGCCGTCATCGGCGCCTTCCTCATCGCCTATATGGCGGCGCACGGGTTCGACCGCGCCTTCATGCTGATCCCGACCTGGCTGTTGCTGATTGCCTGGCTTATCGGCGCCGGCATGACGGCTGCGGGCGGCCTCAACAACGATCTGGTGCAGCCGGCGCTGTCCGGCGGGCTGGTGCTGGTCGTCATGCTCATCGGATTCACGGTGATGCAGCACGCCTTTGCCGGCGGCTCCCTGGCACAGGGTGCGATCGACGACGTCGAGCGCCGGGCGCTCGCCCTGGTCGGTTCCGGCGACATGATCTGGGACTGGGACGTGGTCCGGGACCACATCTGGGTGAGCCCGGAAGTCGAGGACGTGCTCGGCGTCGATCCTGGAGCGCTCGAAGGCCAGGCCCGCGACTGGCTGGAGCATTTGCATCCGCAGGATCGCGACCGCTATCGCTCCACCCTCGATGCCGTCATCGAGAAACGCCGCGGCCGCGTATCGATGCTGTTGCGGCTCCGAGCCGTCGACGGACACTTCCGCTGGTTCCGCCTTCGATGCCGGCCGGTGCTGGCGACCGACGGCGAAGTGGCGCGCTGCGTCGGCACGCTTCTCGACGTGACCGAGACGAAGACGGCCGAGGAGCGGCTGCTGCACGACGCCGTGCACGACAATCTGACCGGTCTGCCCAACCGCGAACTGTTCATCGACCGTGCCACGGCCGCCGTCACCCGCGCCAGGGCCGAGAGTACGACCCGCCCCTCCGTCATCATCGTCGATGTCGACCGCTTCAAGCAGGTCAACGACAGCCTGGGGCTTTCCGTCGGCGATTCCATGCTGTTGACGGTCGCCCGCCGGCTCGGGCGCCATATGAAGCCGCAGGACACGCTCGCCCGCATCTCCGGCGACCAGTTCGGCATAGTGCTGGTCTCGGAAAGCGAGACCGAACGCGTCGTCGCCTTCGCCGATACGCTCCGGCGTGCGCTCAGAACTCCGGTGACCTTCGCCGATCGCGAGATCTTCTTGACCGCCTCCATCGGCATGGCGATCTACGATCGTCAGGCCGACAAGGACGATACGCTGGTCGGCGATGCCGAACTCGCCATGTACCACGCCAAGCGGCTCGGCGGCGATCGCATCGAGACCTTCCGCGGCTCGTTGCGTCAGCACATGCAGGATAACCTGAGCCTGGAAGCCGACCTCAGGCGGGCACTCGAGCGCGAGGAGATCAAGCTGGTGTTCCAGCCGATCGTGCGGCTCGACTCGCGCCAGACCGTCGGTTTCGAGGCGCTCGCCCGTTGGGAACACCCCAAGCGTGGCAAGGTGCCGACGGCCGAGTTCATCGCGCTGGCCGAACGCACCGGGCTGATCATCCCGCTCGGCCTGTTCATCCTGGAACGCGCCGCCCGCAACCTGTCGCACTGGCAGGACGAGGTACCGCGTGAGGTGCCGCTGTTCGTCTCGGTCAACGTCTCCTCGCGCCAACTCCTGCGCCACGACCTCATCAACGACGTGAAGTCGGTCCTGTCGCGCGTCGATCTGAAGCCCAACACGCTGAAGATCGAGGTAACGGAATCGCTGGTGATGGAGAACCCGGAATATTCCGCCAAGGTTCTCGCCCGCATCAAGGAACTGGGCGCCAGCCTCGCTCTCGACGACTTCGGCACCGGCTATTCCTCGCTCGCCTATCTGCAGCGCTTCCCCTTCGATGGGCTGAAGATCGACCAGCAGTTCGTGCGCGGCGAGGGCAAGGATCGCTCGGTGCTGCTGCGGTCCATCGTCGGCCTCGGCCACGACCTCGGCCTGGAACTTATCGCGGAAGGCATTGAGACCGAGGACCAGTTCGACGAACTCCTCGACCTCGGCTGCGAATTTGGCCAGGGCTATCTGTTCGGCCAGCCGATGTCGGCAGACGACGCGCGCAAGTTCCTCGACAGGAAGCCCGCCCGCGCCGCGGCGGAATGACGCCATGATCGCAGTGCGACCAGCCGGACCCGGTGACCAAGTCGCCCTGGCGGACCTTCTCGTTCGCGCCGACAGCGCGGAAGGCGGCAAGGCCGATGCCGCTGCGGCGACCGAAATGCTGGCCAGCCTTCCGCCCGGCATCGAGTTCCTCCTGGCGGTGGACCAAGCGGGCAGTTTGGTCGGGCTTGCTGCCTTTTCGCTGGTCGGACCAAGCATCGGCTCCGGCCTATCGATGATGCTGTATCTGAAGGATCTCTACGTCGTGCCCGCGCAAAGGCGGCGCGGCATCGCCCGCCGGCTGATCGCGGGATTGGCGCGGATTGCCAGCGCCCGCGGCGCGACCCGCATCGGCTGGACCGCGCCGCGCGACCGCCCCGCTGCCCTCGCTCTCTACGACGGCCTCGGTGCAGCCAGGGTCGACCTCGTCAGCTACCGGCTCGGCGGCGCGGCATTGGCGCGGCTTGCCGAGAACCAAGGCTGAAGTGTCGCAATCAATCGGGCTTTCCGATCGAAATCTGCTGCCCGATACTTGCCCGCATTCGAAGACGGGGACATCGGCATGCCGAGCGACGGCGAGCGGTTCGACGAACTCTATCGCCTGATCTATGCCCGCGCCGTCCGTCATGTGCCGGACAAGCGTGCCTGGCTCACGCCGGAGAGCCGCTGGGTGCTCGACCATATGGCCGAGGCCGGGCCGCTCACCATCGGCGAGATGGCGGCGACCTTCGACCGGGCCCAATCGACCATCACCGAGATGGTCGACGGGCTCTGCCGCCAGAACCTGCTCGAACGCATGCCCGATGCACGTGACCGCCGCCGCACCCTCGTCTGGCTGACGGACGCCGCCTTCGAGCGGTTGAAGCTCGAACGCGAAGTACTCGACGTCGCCGTGCTCGACCGGGCGCTGGCGAAAATGCCGGCGGCGGACCGGGAACGGCTCTACGCTCTCATCGAAGACCTCAACCGACATCTGGGAGACCGAGACGATGACCATCACCTGTGAAAGCTGCGGCATGCCGATTGCGGCTGGCCGCTACTGCGAGCATTGCGTCGACGCCGAGGGAAAGCTGCAGCCCTTCGGCGAGCGCTTCGAGCGCATGGTCGCCTGGGCCATGCGCAAGGATCCGGACACTGCGCGGGCCGCGGCCGAGGCAAAGACTCTTGCCTATATGGCCGGCATGCCGGCCTGGCGTGAGCATCCGGAGGTGAGACGACGGATGGCGGAATAAGTTGGACCGGGTTTGAATGACAAATCTATCGAGGGAAACCGGCGCAGTGGCCCGGAAAACCTGTCGGTAACTACCCGACTGCGATCCACCAGTCGGGCCGCTCTGTTCGAATCGCCGCGGCCGCAGCTTCCGCCTCGGCGCGGGCGGCGAAGATGCCGAAGCAAGTCGCCCCCGACCCGCTCATGCGGGCGAACCGGCAGCCAGGTGCGGCGCTCAGTGCCGCCAGCACGTCGGCAATCGCCGGAGAGAGGCTGAGCGCTGCCGGCTGCAGATCATTCCTTGTGGTGGAAAGCCAATCGACGAGGTGATCGAGCCCGTCCCAGCCGGCCGGCAGCTCCGGCAGCGGCGGATTGTCGCGCCGCGTCAGCGCCTTGAACACCGCCGGCGTCGAAACGGGGGCCCCCGGATTGACGAGAAGAAGCGTCAGATCCGGCAGGGACGGCGCTGGCGCGATGAGCTCGCCGATGCCCCGAACGCGCGCCGATCGTCCGGCGAGACACATCGGCACGTCGGCACCGAGGGTCAGTGCCAGTGCGGCGAGCCGCTCCTGCGGTAGCTTCAAGTGCCACAGCGCGCTGAGCCCGTTGAGCACCGCCGCGGCGTCGCCCGAGCCGCCGCCGACGCCCGAGGCGATCGGCAATCGCTTGTCGAGCGACATGGCCGCGCCGGGCCGGCCTCGCCCCAGCCGCTCGGCCTCGTCCTGCAACAGTCGGGCAGCCTTCAACACCAGATTATCGGGCGAGGAGCCGAGGGTGTCGGCGAATGGGCCGGAAACGGTCAGTGTCAGCGTCTCGGCCGGCGCGATCGTCAGTCCGTCGCCGACCGGGACGAACGTGATGAGCGAATCGATGAGGTGATAGCCATCCGCCCGCCGCCCAACGATGGACAGCGCCAGATTGACCTTAGCCGATGTCTGCAAGGCCGGCATCGGCTCTCCCGTTGCGCGCCGCCTCAGGCCGCGCCGCCGGCCGCCGTGGCGAGCCAGGCTTCGCCGCAGGCCTTGGCGAGGGTGCGGACGCGCAGGATGTAGTTCTGTCGTTCGGTCACCGAGATCACGCCGCGCGCATCGAGAAGATTGAACACATGGCTGGCCTTGATCGCCTGGTCGTAGGCGGGAAGCACCATCAGGTGCCGCTTGTGGCTGGCGTCCGCCCAGCCGGCTTCGATGTAGTCGGTCGCCGCCTTCTCCGCCATGTCGAATTGCTTGAACAGCATATCGACGTCGGAATACTCAAAATTGTGGCGGGAGTATTCCTCTTCGGCCTGTTTGAACACATCGCCGTAGGTGACCTTGCGATGATCGTCGAAGCCGTTGAAATTCAGGTCGAAGCCGTTATCGACGCCCTGCATGTACATGGCCAACCGCTCGAGCCCATAGGTCAGTTCGCCGGACACGGGTGAGCATTCGATGCCGCAGACCTGCTGGAAGTAGGTGAACTGGCTGACTTCCATGCCGTCGCACCAGCACTCCCAGCCGAGCCCCCAGGCGCCCAAAGTCGGGCTTTCCCAGTCGTCCTCGACGAAGCGGATGTCGTGCAGTTTCGGATTGATGCCGATAGCATAGAGCGAATTGAGATAGAGCTCCTGCAGGTTCGGCGGGTTCGGCTTCAGGATCACCTGGAACTGGTAGTAGTGCTGGAAGCGGTTGGGGTTCTCGCCGTAGCGCCCATCCTTCGGCCGTCGTGACGGCTGCACGTAGGCTGCCGCCCACGGCTTGGGGCCGAGCGCCCTCAACGTCGTCGCCGGATGGAAGGTGCCGGCACCGACCTCCATGTCGTAGGGCTGCAGGATGACGCAGCCGTAATCGGCCCAAAAGTGCTGCAGGGCGAGGATCAAGCCCTGGAAGGACTTGTCGGGGCGGAGATGGTTGGGCGTCGTTTGATCGATCATGACGGTCTGCCGGAAATCGGACGGAGGCGGGGGATTGGCCCCGGGACGACGCGTCTGACGGCGCCTGGACTGCGGGCGGATCAAGGCGCGAGCGCACTTGGCCGGGTTCTAGAGCATCTTCGACAAAAGCGAAACCCGTCACGTGCGGTTGCGAGGCAGCAAGGCCGTGGCAGGCACAAATCGCGCCCCATCTCGCCTGTGCCGCGCGTCGGCTCCAGGGAGGCGCGATGGAAACATCCCAACACATTCATGTCCGGTTCAATCGCCGCATGCTACGTCTTTATCATTATGCAGGCCGGGACCTGCACGTCCCTGGCGCGAAACGATTGAACCGGAGTTTCACCCATGTTTAGCACCCATTTCCTTGCCGGCGCTCTGGCGCTGTCGTTGGCCGCAACGCTCGCCACGCCGTTCCTCGGCGCCACCGAGGCGTTGGCCGCGCGCACCGGCCCGTCGTCGTCGTCGTCGCCGTCATCGCCCGGCACTCCCGGCACTGGGACGAACGGCAATAATCCCATCTTCGCCAACAGTTATTGCCCACGCGGCGTGAACTGTGCCAAGCCCAAAGTGCCGAAGAGCAGCATGCCGCTGTTGTGCCGCTCCTACACCAACCAGATCACCGACGGCGATTGGATCATCGAGTGCAAGAAGTACTACGACAGCGACAATTGAGATTGCGGTCGCAGACGGCGCCTGAGCGCAGGAGCATCCTGCCCGAAGCGGTATCGCCGCACTGACTGCTCCGCATCGTTGAAGCCGATCAGCGGCGCCGGAGAGATCCCGGCGCCGTTCGCCTGAGCTCAGGCGTCAGGATCGCCCGAACAGCCGCTCGATGTCGGTCAGCTTCAGTTCCACCCAGGTTGGCCTGCCGTGATTGCACTGGCCGGAATTGGGCGTCACCTCCATTTCGCGCAGGAGCGCGTCCATCTCTTCGGGTCTCAGCCGCCGGCCGCTCCTGACCGAGCCGTGGCAGGCCATCAGCGATAGGACGCGGTCGATGCGCGCCTCGATCCGCGACGTCGAGCCGGTCTCGGCCAGATCGTCGGCGATGTCGGCGAGTGTGCCGGCGATGTCGAATTTGCCGACGAGCGCCGGGGTCTCTCGCACGGCAACCGCCGTTGCCCCAAAACTCTCGACGACGAGGCCGGCCGCCTCCAGCTCGCCGGCTGCGGCGAGAAGCCGTTCGACGTCCTCCTCGGGCATCTCGACGATTTCCGGGATCAGCAGCATCTGTCGGGCGATGCCGGCCTCGCGCGCCTGACGTTTCAACCGCTCGTAGGTCAGACGCTCGTGCGCCGCATGGGCGTCGACGATGATCAATCCGTCGCGTGTCTGGGTGAGGATGTAGTTCTCGTGCAACTGGGCCCTGGCGGCACCGAGGGGACGCGCCTCGAGACCAGGGTTCGGCTCGGCGTTCGCCCGCGTGTCGGCCGAGGGCAGGGCGATGTCCGCAAGCGGCAGCAGCCGCGTCTCGGCCGCATCGGACCACGCCGCCTGCTGTGCCTCGGCGAATTCAGCCCCCGACGCCTCCTCACCCCCGAACCCGGCACCAGCGGCATCGGTTGCCGCGACATCCTGGCCGGATGCCTCCGGCGGCGCCTGCAGCCGCCAGTCCCAGGTGCCTTGCTGCGCGGATCCCCATGTGCCCGGCCCATTCGTCCATCCGCCCCTGACCGGCGCGGATGCAGCCCGGTGGCGGCCGTCGACGAAGGCAGCGGGGCGGGGTGCCTGGCCGGGATAGGCCGGTGCCGGTTCGAACCCGGGCCTGAGCGCGGCGAGCGTTGCCCGTCCGCCGGTGCTCGAGGCCCGATGCCCGGCTGCGGCCAGCGCCGCGCGGATGCCGGACACGACCAGCGACCTGACCGTCTGGGCGTCGCGGAAGCGGACATCGGCCTTGGTCGGATGCACGTTGACGTCGACCTCGTCGGGGGGGAGTTCGACGTCGATGACGACGACTGGATGTCGGTCCGACGCCATCACGTCGGCATAGGCGCCTCTGAGCGCGCCGATCAGCAGCCGGTCCCGGACCGGCCGGCCGTTGACCGTCATGAACTGGTGCGTCGCCTGCGCGCGATGGAAGGTCGGTAGGCCAGCGAAACCGGTGAGGCGGATGCCGTCGTGCTCCGCCGCGACGACGACCGAATTCTCGGCGAAGTCCTCGCCGATCACCTGCGCGATGCGGGTCAGCCGTGCCTCGTCGCCCTGGGCGGCCGGAAACGACAGGCTCGAGCGGTCGGAGCCGGACAGCGAGAAGCGGATATCGGGCCGCGACAGTGCCAAGCGCCGCACGATCTCGGTGATGGCCGCCGATTCCGCTCGTTCGCCGCGCAGGAACTTCAGCCGCGCCGGCGTCGAGAAGAACAGGTCGCGCACCTCGACGCGGCTGCCGATCGTCAGTCCGGCCGGGCGCGGCTCGGACTTCAGCCCGCCGTCGAGTTGGATCTCCCAGCCGTGCGGCTCCGATGCATGCCGCGTGGAGATTGTCAGCCGGCCGACCGCGCCGATCGACGGCAACGCCTCGCCGCGAAAGCCGAGCGTAGCGATCGAGGTCAGCGTCTCATCGGTGAGCTTCGAGGTGCAGTGTCGCTCGACCGCCAGCACGAGATCCTCGCGCGTCATGCCGGCGCCGTCGTCGGTCACCCTTAAGAGCGTCTTGCCGCCACCGGCCGTGACGATATCGATGCGGGAAGCGCCGGCATCGATGGAATTCTCCACCAGTTCCTTGATGACGCTCGCCGGTCGCTCGATCACCTCGCCGGCGGCAATGCGGTTGATGGTTCCTTCCGACAACTGGCGGACGACGGCACTGGGCATGGCATGATCCTCGAAGGCGGCGATTGTCGCGGATTCGGGGGCGCTGGGGAAGGGGTGGCTCTGCCAGCGTCCTTGAACCGGGATCGCCGGACCTTTAAGGGATGGGCGCCGACAGAATTTGCGGCGGCCGCCGCGCGCCAGTGCGGCCTGTGAACCTGAAAGTCCGCCGATGTCCGAGCTGATCCCCGGTCTCTCCACGCTCGCCCGCGACTACCGCGGCATCCTCTCCGACATCTGGGGCGTCGTACACAATGGTGTCGCGGCCTTCCCGGCGGCGGTCGAGGCGCTGGTGAACTACCGCGCGACAGGGGGGCGCGTCGTTCTCATCACCAATGCGCCGCGGCCGAATGCGCCGATCCACGAGCAGCTGAAGAAGTTCGGCATTTCCGGTGACGCCTACGACGAAATCGTCACGTCCGGCGACGTCACCCGCGAGTGGCTGGCGGATGGGCCGCATCGTTCCATTGCCTACATCGGCCCGGAACGTGACAGGGTGCTCATCGCCGGGCTCGACATCGCGGAAGTGAGCGAGCCGGCAGAGGCCGACGCCCTCGTCGTCACCGGCCTTACCGACGACGAGACGGAAGGCCCGGAGGACTACCGTGCCCGCCTTGCCGAGTTCGCCCGGCTGAATGTGCCGCTCATCTGCGCCAATCCCGACATCGTGGTCGAGCGCGGCCATAGGCTCGTCTGGTGTGCCGGCTCGCTCGCCCGGCTCTATGTCGAACTCGGCGGCAAGGTCGACCTCCTCGGCAAACCGCACAATCCGATCTATGCGCAGGCGCGGGCGCGGCTCGACGCACTCGCCGGCCGGCCGCTGGCGACGAGCGAAGTGCTCGCCATCGGTGACGGACTGCCGACCGACGGCCGCGGCGCCATCGCCGAGGGGCTCGATCTCCTGTTCATCACCGCGGGCATCCATGCCGCGGATTTCGGCGATGCTGACGCCCCCGACATCGCCAAGGTCCGGGCAAGGCTCACCGCCGAAGGGCTTTCCGCGCGCGCTGTGCTCGCCCGGTTGAAATGGTAGGCGATCCCCGCCTTGCCGCGGCCATGGCGATGCGCTAGCACCGAACCCACATAGATTTGTATGAACGGATCAAATGAAATGGCATCTCCCGAGACTCTGAAGGCGCGGCTGCCGCGCGGGCTCGTCGACCGTGGGCCCGAGGAGATCAAGGCGACGGAGAAGATGCTCGCCAAGATCCGAGCCCAGTATGAGCTCTATGGCTTCGAACCGGTCGAGACCCCGCTCATCGAATACACCGATGCGCTCGGCAAGTTCCTCCCCGACCAGGACCGGCCAAACGAGGGCGTGTTTTCGTTCCAGGACGACGACGAGCAGTGGCTGTCGTTGCGTTACGACCTGACCGCGCCTCTGGCTCGTTTCGCCGCGGAATCCTGGGACAAGCTGGCGAAGCCCTATCGCAGCTATCGCAATGGCTGGGTGTTCCGCAACGAGAAGCCCGGCCCCGGCCGCTTCCGCCAGTTCATGCAGTTCGATGCCGACATCGTCGGATCGGCGAGCGTCGCGGCGGACGCCGAGATATGCATGCTGATGGCCGATACGCTGGAGGCCCTGGGGCTGAAGCGCGGCCAGTATGTGGTGAAGGTCAACAACCGCAAGGTGCTCGACGGCGTGATGGAGGCGATCGGCCTCGGAGCCCCCGAAGATGCGGGAAAGCGCCTCACTGTCCTGAGGGCCATCGACAAGCTGGACCGCCTCGGCATCGACGGCGTTCGCTTGCTCCTCGGCGAGGGCCGCAAGGACGACAGCGGCGATTTCACCAAGGGTGCCGGCTTGAGCGATGAGCAGATCGCCAGGGTGCTGGCGCTGTTCGAGATGGACGCCCGCGTCGAAGCTGTGCGCGACCACAACCCCGTGCTGGCCGAGGGCGCCAAGGTCGGCGTGTTTTCGGGAGCCGCGCACGAGACGATGCGGGCTCGCGGCATTATCGCCGGCCTGACCGACAATCTGCAAGGCTCCGCGCGCGGCCTCGAAGGGGCGGCCGAACTCAAGGAGATCTGGCAGCTGGTGTCGGCCGGCGCCTATAACGACGGCCGCATCCGCATCGACCCCTCGGTGGTGCGCGGGCTGGAATATTACACCGGCCCGGTCTACGAGGCCGAACTCACCTTCGAAGTGCCCAACGACGACGGCCAGATCGTGCGCTTCGGCTCGGTCGGCGGTGGTGGCCGCTACGATGGGCTGGTCTCGCGCTTCCTTCCTGAACCTGTTCCCGCGACTGGCTTTTCCATCGGCGTCTCACGCCTGATGGCAGCGCTGAAGGCGATCAAGTCGCCGATCCTGGGGTTAGGCGAGACGCATGGCCCCGTCGTCGTTCTCGTCATGGACAAGGCTGAAACCGCGGCCTATCAGGCCCTTGTCACGGCGTTGCGCCATGGCGGCATCGCCGCGGAGATGTATCTCGGCGCCTCCGGCATGAAGGCGCAGATGAAATATGCCGACCGCCGCAAGGCTCCCTGCGTCGTCATCCAGGGGTCGAACGAACGTGAGAATGGCGTCGTCCAATTGAAGGATCTGGTCGAGGGCGCACGGCTCTCGGCCGGCATCACCGATAACAAGGAATGGCGCGAGAGCCGCCCGGCGCAGGTTACCGTGCCGGTCTCCGCCATGGTCGGGGCGGTCGCCGACATTCTGGCCCGCTACCGCACCGAATAGCGTCGAGGAGGTTTCTGATGGCTGCCCGCAAGAGCGACAAGACGCCGGAAAAGCCGAAACGGCCGACGCGGCCGCGCGTCGAGCGCAAGACATTGCCGGACGAGTTGAACCCGGAGGCGATCGTCGACAAGTTCTTCGGCCAGAAGGCGGCGCCAGCGGTCGAGTTCGAGGACATCGAGGATATCGACGCCTACATCGACGACATCGATCCGATCTCCGATCTGACCGATCTGTTCGAGGATTCCGGCGCCGAACTGGTCGACGTGCCGGTTTTGCAGCAGGCCTCGCTGTTCATCGACACCGCCGGTGAGGACATCCGCCGCCGCCTGTTCATCACCACGGACGCCGAGGGCAACGAATATTGCCTCAGGCCTGATTTCACCATTCCCGTCTGCCGGCTCTATATCGATGCCGGCCTTGTCGGCGAACAGGCCGCGCTCGCCTATCACGGACCCGTCTTCCGCCAGCAGGCGGGCGAGACGGGCGAATTCGAACAGGCCGGGTTCGAGCGCTTCGGCGACGAGGATCGGCCGCTGACCGATGCCGAGATGCTGCGCCTTGCCTTCGATGCGCTCGAGGTGTTCGGCCTGGTCGATCCGGAGGTCAGGATCGGTGACGAGGGGCTGTTTTCCGCGCTTCTCGAGGCGCTCAACCTGCCGCAGGCCTGGCGGCGCCGGCTGCGGGCCAGTTTCGGTGATCGGACGAAACTGAACGAGACCATCGACCGGCTGGTCGCCGGTTCCTCGTCCGAACTCCTCGCCCATGCCGGTTTCCTCGGGGCGCTCGCCAACGCCGATGCGGCGGCGGCACGCGAGGTGGTCGAAGACTTGCTTGCCATCGCCGGCATCAAGGCCGTCGGCGGCCGCACCGCGCACGAAATCGCCGAGCGGTTCCTCGAACAGGCTGCGCTCTCGGCCGAAGGTGGCCTGTCGCCCGAAAAGGCGGAGATCCTGAAGCGCTTTCTCGACATCGCCGGCGATCCGGATGCCGCAGCCGATGCGCTTGATGTCTTCCGCCTGGAGACCGGCCTCGATCTCGATCTGGCGCTGTCGACGTTCCGCGCCCGGCTCCGGGCCATGCGGGCCTGCGGCATCGAGCCGTCGAACCTGCAGTTCGCCGCCGATTTCGGCCGCCAGTTCGACTACTACACCGGCTTCGTCTTCGAAATGCGCGATCCCGACGACGAGAACAAGCAGGTTGTCATCGGCGGCGGTCGCTACGACGGCCTGCTGCAGCGCCTGGGCGCCGCCGAGATGGTGCCGGCGATCGGTTTCTCCATGTGGCTCGATCGCCTGTCGCTCGAGCTCGACGTCGATATCGATCTGTCGGATTTCAGCTGATGAGCCATGCCGATCTGATTATCGCCATCCCCTCCAAGGGTCGCCTGCAGGAGAACACCAACGACTTCTTCCGTCGTGCCGGTCTCTCCGTCCTGCAGCCCGGTGGCGACCGCAACTACCGGGGCGAACTGGGGGGAGTTCCTGGCGTCGAGGTGGCCTTCCTGTCGGCTTCCGAGATCTCCAAGGAACTGGCGCTCGGCAACGTGCACTTCGGTGTGACCGGGCTCGACCTGATCCACGAGACGATCGTCCACTACGAAGACAAGGTGCATCTCGTCACGCCTCTAGGCTTCGGCTTCGCCAATGTCGTCGTCGCCGTGCCGATGGCCTGGATCGACGTCGCCTCCATGTCCGATCTTGCCGATATCTCGGCCGAATTCCGCCAGCGGAACGGCCAGCAGATGCGTATCGCCACCAAGTACATGAACCTGACACGGCGGTACTTTGCGGCGAACGGCATCGCCGACTACCGCATCGTCGAAAGTCTCGGAGCGACGGAGGGTGCACCCGCCGCCGGTTCGGCCGAGGCGATCGTCGACATCACCACAACCGGCTCGACGCTCGCCGCGAACAGCCTCAAAGTGCTCAGCGACGGTACCCTGCTGAAGAGCCAGGCCTATCTCGTCGCCTCATTGGCCGCGCCCTGGTCGGTGGAGGCCAGCGACCGGGCCCATGCCATCCTCGATCGCATTTCGGCGGAAGCCGCGGCGCGCTCGGTGAAGGAGATCCGCGCCGCCGTCTCGGATGGCGCCGAGGCCGCGGCAGCGGCGGTGAGCCTGGGCGCGACCCTGCCATTTGGCACCGCGACGCAGGGCCCCACGGTGCTGACGCTGCATGCGCCGGTCAAGCAGGTGGCGGCGATCGCGCGGGCGTTGCGCGATCACGGGGCGGAAACGGTGACCGTCTCCGCGCTCGAATATGTGTTTTCGTCCGTCAATTCGCTGGCCTTTGCGCTCCAGGAGGCGGTCGAGCGCAAAGCGGCGTCACGCTGAGGCGCGGGTGGACGGTCGCCGCTGTGGCGGCTCGAACACCGCGCGTTGAGCGAGCGCCTCGGCGCGGACGAAACATCCCTCCAGGTGGTCGTTGACCAGCCCCATCGCCTGCAGGAACGCGTAGACCGTGGTTGGACCGACGAAGGACCAGCCGCGCTTCTTCAAGTCCTTCGACAGGGCAACGCGCTCGGAGGATGTGGTGATCGCCATCAGCGTCGCCCGGTCGTAGGCCGCCGGGCGCGTTTCCGGCGCCGGCTCGAAACTCCAGACATAGGCGGCGAGCGAGCCGAATTCGGCCTGGATCTCCAGCGCGCGGGCGGCGTTGTTGATGGTCGAGCGGATTTTTCCCGCATGCCGGATGATGCCAGAGTCGGCGAGAAGGCGCTCAACGTCGGCCTCGCCGAAGCGGGCGACGACGGCCGGATCGAAGCCGGCGAAGGCGCGGCGGAAGTTCTCGCGTTTCCTGAGGATGGTCAGCCAGGAGAGGCCCGACTGGAAGCCTTCCAGGCAGATCTTCTCGAACAGTCTGGTATCGTCCTTGACCGGCCGACCCCATTCCGTGTCGTGGTAGGCGCAATAGAGATCGTCGCCGGCGCCCCATTGGCAGCGGCAGCGCCCATCCGCGCCGATGCGCAGGCCTTCCGGCGGTGTCTCAGTCATACCGTGTTTCCCCTCGCGAGTTTGAATAGTCGCCCGGCCGAACGAAATCGGGCGCGGGAGCTAGAATAGCGCCCCGCGCCCGAAAGGCGACTGCATCTTGGATAGGATCAGGCGAACAGGGCGTCGATATCATCCTGCGACGCAATGTTCTGGTCGGATTCGAGCGACGGGCCGTTCAAGAGCGCCTGGTCGCCCATGCGGTGCTCGAGCTCGACCTCGATCTCGCGGAATTTCTCCACGCCGCCCCAGATATCCATCATCTTGATGATGCGTTCTTCGACGAAGCGCAGCGTGTTGACCACCTTGGTGATGCGCTGGCCGGTCAGGTCCTGGAAGTTGCAGGCCTCGAACAGGTTGACGACGTTGTCCTGGATATCCTGGATGAGGCCGTGGTCGGGGCCGGTGAGCTTGGCGCCGAGCGTCGAGGCGCGGTCGTCGATGAGTTCGGCCACTTGCAGGATCGTCTCGGTGGCGCTCTCGGTGCCGGAGACGACCGCGTCGAGTTCGTTGGTGACGCGCGACAGTTCCTGGCCGTTGCAGCCGGAAACGTGCAGCGTGGCGATCTCGCGTTTCGTCCGGTTGATCGCCTCATATACGGCGGCGACCTCGCCTTTGATCTTCATCGCCTCTTCGTGGTCGTGGCGGATCTGCGCCATGGCCTGTTCGCTGAACTCCTGCGTCGGTTGCAGGATGCGGCGCATGGCGGACAGTTCCTGCAAGACCTGCAGATAGCGTTCTTCGCTGCGATCGACCAAAACGGGACCAGGAGCCTCGCTACGCGACACGGCCTCTACGCGGAATACTTTCTTGACTAGCGCCATGGGTACCGTCCGAACCACCGAAGCGACGTGTGCTCTAGAGCGCTAATAGACACTATTAGAATTAAAGAATCCGTTTCCGGCGCAACAAATCTCGGCAGATGTCCCGGCTGGCTGGCAATCCGGCAGCGTCGTTGCAGACGTCGCAGCGTCACGTGCGCCAAAGCGGAATTGCCGCGGCCATCGTCAATTTGGAAACCATGTTCCCGTTTACGCTGCGCTAACCATGACAAAGTGTTAGCGGACATCTGAAGCCGATTACCATCAATATTTACAGTTTGTTTCCCATCCGGGGACGACGTTCGAGCCGTAATCGACTTCGCCTCGGCTCCGCCGACGTTGCGCTCGACAGGAGGTCGGCGTGGTCGATGGTCGCCGAACCTGTGCGCCGGAGGTCCCGATGCGCGGCGAGACGATGGTCCGATCGGGTCAAGTAGCCCGATCCTGCCGACGGGCGCCCGCGAGAGCGGGCTGTCGCTGGTGGCGCCATCGCATCGCGATCCGCCTGGGGCCGTCGCAGCGTCCATCGAACCTATCTGCGGACCGACTTGCGGGCGCCCGCCCGAGGCCGGGTCATCCTTCGTCACTGTCCGAGTATCGAGTATGACGATGCGTATCCTTGCTTCTTGCCTTGCCGTCAGCCTACTGAGCCTTGCCGTCGCCAGCCCGGCGGCGGCGATCGACCCGCGCTACGCCCCGACGCCGCCGGTGGTGCTCTCGCCCGACCTCAGCGAGCCCTGGATCATGCAGTTACGGCCGCCAGCCTACCGTGAGGTGATGGCGAGCCCTGTCATCGTCGCTCGGCGCGATGCTCCACCAATCGGACTGTGGCGCGGCCAACCGGTCACTCTCCAGGCGGCGCCTGCTCCGGCGCCGACCCGCGTCGCCTACGCCCAACCGAACGAGCATCAGATCGCCCCGGAGTTCCTGCCGACGGAAGTGCCCTATCAGGGCGTCCACAAAGCTGGGACGGTGATCATCGACACCAACGAGCGCTTCCTCTACCTAGTGGAAGGCAACGGTATGGCGCGGCGCTACGGCGTCGGCGTCGGCCGGCCCGGCTTCCAGTGGGCCGGCGAGCACTCGATCACCCGCAAGGCGGAGTGGCCGGACTGGACGCCCCCGCCGGAAATGCTGAAGCGCGCGCCCAATCTGCCGCACCATATGGACGGCGGCCCGGACAATCCGCTCGGCGCCCGCGCGCTCTATCTCGGCTCGACCGAATACCGCATCCACGGTTCCAACGAGCCCTGGACCATCGGCCATGCCGTATCGTCTGGCTGCATTCGCATGCGCAACGAGGACGTCACCGACCTCTACGGTCGGGTGCGCGTCGGCACCAAGGTCGTCGTGATGTGATCGACACCGGCGCGGCGGCCGTCATGGTTCCGCCGCGTCGCCCACCCCGAGCGGGCGTTGCATGAGGACGCTGTCGAGCCAGCGCCCGTGCTTGTAGCCGACCGACTTCAACACCCCGGCCGGCTCAAAGCCGCAGCGGCTGTGCAGGCGGATCGAAGCCTCGTTGCCGGAATCGCCGATGACGGCGATCATCTGCCGCGCCCCCATTTCCGCACAGATCGCGATCAATTCCGCCATCAGACGGGAGCCGACGCCGCGCCCCTGGGCGCCCGGAGCGACATAGATCGAGTTCTCCACCGTGAAGCGATAGGCCGGTCGCGGTCGGTAGGGGCCGGCATAGGCATAGCCGAGCAGTGCCCCGCTGCTGTCCGCCGCTGCGCCGGGCTCGACCGCCACGATATAGGGAAAACCGGCAGCGAGGAGCTTCTCCCGCCTGAGACGCATCTCCTCGAGTGTCGGCGCAGCCAGTTCGAACGAGGCGGTGCCGGTGAGGACGGCCTCGGCGTAGATCGCCTGGATGGCCGGGATATCATCCGGAGAACACGGGCGGATGAGCACATCCTCCGCCGGCCGGGCGGCGCTCCGGTCCGGCTCTCTCACGAAAACGTCTTGCGGCAATTCGACCCTCCGCCCGTATCTGCCTGGTCATAGGCAAGCCGAGCGGCCGGACCGGCCGAAGGTGATCTTCAGTCGAATCTTGCGCTCCCCTCGACCGCGATGGCGCGCCGATAGAGATGCCAGCTTGCATGCCCCAACAGCGGTAGCACGACAATGAGCCCGAGGAACATCGGCAGGATTGCGATGCCGGTCATCGTTGCGACGAAGATTCCCCAGCCGATCAACGGCGCGGGGCTCTTCGACACCACTCGGATCGACGTTGTCATGGCGGTGACGAAGTCGACGTCGCGGTCGATCAGCATCGGATAGGAGACGACCGAAACGGAAAATAGGACCAGCGCCATCGCCGCGCCGACGACATTGCCGACGAGGAGGAACACCAAGCCGCGCGGGGTGGCGACCGCGCTGGCGATGATGTCTCCCGGATCGGCCGGCTGCAGGCCGAAGAACAGCGCATAGAGAATCGCCGCGCTGTAGACCCAGGCCAACAGTCCGAACATGGTGACGAGCGACATGAAGCCGAGCTCGCGACCGCCGTGGCTGACGATCTCGGACAGGACGGCGCGCCAGGAGACCGTCTCGCCGCGTTCGAGCCGTCGGCTGGTCTCGTAGAGCCCGATCGCCGCGAGGGGGGCGACGAAGGTGAAGCCGGCGATCGCCGGATAGACGACGTAGTCGTAGCCGCTCCGCATGACCGTTTCGACGAAGACAATGCCGAACAGGGTACAGGCAATGCCGAATACCAGGCCGTAGCCGGGGGCGGCGCGGAAGTCGCGCATGCCTGCCGTGAGGGCCTCGGAAATATCGTCGACGGTGATCGCGCGGACGGCGAATTCCGTCTTCCGCCCGGTCGCCTCAGCAGGTGGCGATGAAACCTGCACGTCTGACATCGGCGTTTCCCCTTGTCTGGCAGCTTGATCGCCACCTTGCGTTGGAAAACGAGAGTGACACATGAGGAACCGAAATCAACGCACATACGGGAGAACCCGTAGCGATCCCGCAATTTCTATAATGAAATCAGAACTACGTAAAAATACGATCAGGGATAACAGGCGAGGCCTTGCCGACGCCGGGGGCAAAAAATGCCTTCCCGCCAGGGTTCAAGCCTGTCATTCCTGGCGTTTGACCTTCGCCGGCTTGAACGGCGCCATTCCGTTGCGAGCCAGTTCGTCGGCCCGCTCGTTCTCGTCATGTCCGGCGTGGCCCTTGACCCAATGCCAGGTGACGTCATGCCGGTCGCGCGCCGCCATCAGCCGCTGCCAAAGGTCGACGTTCTTCACCGGCTTCTTGTCGGCGGTCTTCCAGCCGTTGCGGATCCAGCCGTGCACCCACTGCGTGATGCCGCCTTTGAGGTAGGACGAATCGGTGAAGAGATCGACGGCGCAGGGGCGGGTGAGCGCTTCCAGGGCCGAGATCGCCGCCAGCATCTCCATGCGATTGTTGGTGGTCTCGGCTTCGCCGCCGTTGAGTTCGCGGGTCCGCCCGCGAAACCTGAGGATCGCGCCCCAGCCGCCCGGTCCCGGATTGCCCGAGCAGGCACCGTCGGTGAAGATCTCGACGCGGTTGGTGCTTTCCGCCGGCACGTCCTCGCTCATTCGCGACCCGCTCCGAAGTCGACGCCGTAGTCCCGCGCCGAGCGGATGGTGCGATGGAAGGCGAGCTTCACCCGGTATTCGAGCGGATCCTTGGGGCGGACCAGCGCCCCCGGCGGCACGTTCAGCCAGTCGTAGAGGCGAGTGAGGAGAAAGCGCAGCGCCGAGCCGCGACAGAGCAGGGGCAGCGCCTGCCACTCTTCGGCACTCAGCGGGCGGACGGCGTCATAGGCCGCCAGCATCGCCCGACCCTTGGTATAGTTGTACGAGCCATCCGGCTCGAAACACCAGGAATTCAGACAGATGCCGAGGTCGTAGACAAGCATGTCGTTGCAGGCGAAATAGAAGTCGATGAGGCCGGAGAGCTGGTCGCCGAGGAAGAACACATTGTCGGGGAACAGGTCGGCGTGGATGACGCCGGCCGGCAGGCCGACGGGCCAGGTCCTGTCGAAGAAGTCGAGTTCGCCGGCGATCTCCTCGGCCAGCCGCGGGGCCACCTCGTTGGCGCGCATCGCGCATCGCTCGAACAACGGCCGCCAGCCAGCTGGACCGAGCGCGTTGGCACGGGGAATGGCAAAATCGGCGCCGGCCAGATGGAAGCGTGCCAGCGCCGCGCCGAGGGCCTTGGTGTGTACGGCCGTCGGGTGACGGTGCCAGATGCCCTCCAGGAAGGTGACGATCGCCGCGGGCCGGCCTGCGAGCTGTCCGATCGCCTGGCCCGACGTCGATTTCAACGGCAGCGGGCAGGAGATGCCACGCTCGGCCAGATGCTCCATCAGTCCCAGAAAGAACGGCAGATCGGCCGCATCGACCCGCTTTTCATAGAGCGTCAGAATGTAGGTGCCTGTGGCGGTCTTCAACAGGTAGTTGGAGTTCTCGACCCCTTCGGCGATGCCCTTGAAGGAGACGACCGGGCCGATGCCGTAGGTATCGATGAATTGGGCGAGTTCGTCGTCGCCGACGTCGGTATAGACCGCCATGATTTACTCCGCCGCCGATGCCGGGGCGGCGCCGCCCTCATCCGCAGAATCGTCAGGAACCATGTCGCGCAATTCGCGCGGCAGGTTGAACACGACCGATTCGTCTGCGCTCCTGACATGGGTGATGGAGACGTCGAAACGCTCGGCTGCCGCCGCGATCACTTCATCCACCAGCACGTCCGGGGCCGAGGCGCCGGCGGTAATCGCAAGCTTGGCAATCGGCCCGAGCGCGCCCCAGTCGATGTCGACGGCGCGCTGGATCAGGATCGCCTGACGACATCCCTGGCGCTCGGCCACTTCGCGCAAGCGTTGCGAATTCGACGAATTCGGCGCGCCGACCACGATCACCGCGTCGACGCTTCCCGCGACCGCTTTTACCGCCAGTTGACGGTTCGTGGTCGCATAGCAGATGTCCTGGCGGTGGGGAGCGGCGATGTCCGGAAAGCGTGCTTCGAGCGCGGCGACAGTCGCTGCGGTGTCGTCGAGCGACAGCGTCGTTTGCGTCGTATAGGAGAGAAGCGTTCCCGGCGGGAAGCTCAGGCCCGCCACGTCGGCAGCGGTCTCGATCAGCGTCACCGTGCCCTCGGGCAGTTGGCCCATGGTGCCGATCACTTCGGGATGTCCGGCATGGCCGATCAGGATCACATGGCGGCCGTGCTTCAAGTGGATTTCGGCCTCACGGTGCACCTTGGTGACCAGCGGACAGGTGGCGTCGAGCTGGAACAGGCCGCGCCGCGTCGCCTCGTTCGGCACCGATTTCGGCACGCCGTGGGCGGAGAAGATCACCGGCCGGTCGCCGTCCGGCACTTCGTCGAGGTCTTCGACGAAGATGGCCCCCTGGCGTTTCAGGCTTTCGACGACATAGCGGTTGTGCACGATTTCGTGGCGGACGTAGACGGGGGCCCCGTATTTCCTCAGGGCCAGTTCGACGATCTGGATGGCCCGATCGACTCCGGCGCAGAAGCCGCGCGGTGCGGCGAGCAGGATTTCGAGGCTTGGTTTGGTCATCGTGAAAGGATCCTCACTGACAGCCGGCCGTCGGTCCGGCTGTCCGCGCCGAATAGTGTGATCGAGGTTCGCTCTGTCAACTGTCAGGTGGCGCCTTCACCCGGTTTGTCGACGCCCGCGAGCCTGATATAGGGAAGGGAGAAGAACGTTTTGCCGGCGCGCGCGAGGGGGAACCCCGCGTCGGGGGCCGGCGGTAGACCCTGAAGTGGATGGTCACATGGTCAGTTCAGTCTCGTTCGAGCGCGTGGTGAAAGGCGTTTCCATTGCCGCGGCGTTTCTCCTGGTGGGCGCACTCGCCGGCTGCGGCGACACCTCGATCGGCTCGTCGTTCTTTCACATGACGCCGGAGGCGCCGAAGACCACCGACAACGCCCAGTTTGCGCAGAAGCCCACCTGCCCGAACGCCGAGATCCGCTTCGGCACCGAATCGATCCAGCTTTACGAGAACGGCAAGCAGGGCGACGTCAACTCCGTCCGCTTCCAGATCAGCGTCCAGCGGGTGGCGCGCGAGTGCGATCAGATCGGCGACAACATCGTCGCCCGCGTCGGTGCGGCTGGCCGCGTCGTTGCCGGACCGAAGGGCTCGACCGGCAAGGTCAGCGTTCCCGTCCGCATCGCCGCCGTCAACGGCGACAAGGTGATCTATTCGGCGCTGAAAGTGGTCGAAGTCGAAGTCGCTCCGCCGGATTTCGGCGCCGACTGGAGCCTCGTCGACGAGCAGGTGACGATCCCGGCCGCCGTCTCCAACGATACGATCATCTACGTCGGCCTCGACGACAAGTCCAAGCCCGACAAGTCGGCAAAGCCGGTGCAGAAGGCAAAGCCGAAGCCGGCCAAGCCCGCCGCGGCGACGCCCGCGCCTGCCGAGCCGACGGCGCCCGCCAAGCAGTAAGGCCGCATCGGCGCGGGCGATAGCCCGCCGCCGGATGCCTCGACCTCGCACGTCCCGGCCCCGCTGCCATGCGGGCCGGGACCGCCCGAGCGGCGATCAGCGCGACAGATCGAGGGTGCCGTAGCAGCCCGGCCCCTTCCAGTTGGCGGTGAGGAACTTGCCCGCCACCTTGCCGGAATAGCTGATCGTGCCGGTCTTGATGGCTTGCGAGGCGGTGAACGAGCCATCCGGCTTCATCGTGGCGACGATGGCCGAATCGGTGCCGTCGTAGGTGACGTAGCGAATCGTCACGGTGTCGCCCGAGACGTTGGCGCGGGCCGGCGCATTGCCCCAGCATTGGCCCGTGCCGCCAGCGACTGAGGAGGCGCCGGTGAAGGATCCGTCGAAGGATCCGGCTTCGGCCGTGGCGGCTGCAACCAACGACAGGACTGCTGCGAGCGCGATTGGCCGGAATGACATGATCATGGGGTTCTCCTCCTGAAGCACGGGTTGATGCCAGCATAGCGGCCGGAACCTCCGGAGACAATTCACGGAATGGGCTGACGTCCGCGACGGCGATCACGCCGTCAGGCCGCGCTCGCCCCTCAGAATGGCGTCCGCCTCCGGCAGGTAACGGCCGGTGCCGCCCGGATGTAAGACCATGCCCGGCAACAGTCGCGGCGCCGCCCGGCTGCCCTTGACGCCGGAAACGATCAACCGGTGCGCCGCGACGCCGGCACGCGGAAACAGGGGAAAGATCGAGATCTCGCCGACCCGATCAGCCATGACCGGGAGGAGCTCGGCGAGACCGTCGCCCTTGTAGATGATCGTCAGCCGACCGCGCGGCTCGAGCAGGGAGACGGCGACTCGCGCCCATTCTTCCAGCCCGCCGGCCGCCAGCACATGCGCGACGGCGCGTGTCTCCGCTGGCGAGCGGCGTACGGAACGCGGCGGCCAGAACGGCGGATTGATCAGCACGTGCGCGGCGATTTCGCGGGAGAGCCCCGCCGCCTCCCGCGACGTCATCGGCTGGCTGATGTCAGCGGCGACGACCCGGCAGCGGCTGGAAAAGGCGGCGTTGGCCGGCCGGGCGAGATTGGCGCGGGCGAGATCGAGGGCGACGGAATCGCGTTCGACCAGCATCACCTCGATGCCGGGTGCGCGGGCGGCGGCGGCCATCCCGGCGGTGCCGACCCCGGCGCCGAGATCGACGACAAGCCCCCTGGCATGGTCGGGCACGTTCGCCGCGAGGAACAGCGCATCCAGTCCGGCGCGATGCCAGCCCTTTTTCGGCTGCTCGATTTCGATTCTGCCGCCGAGCAGGCGGTCGACGGTCGTTTCCGGCGCCTGACCATTGCCGGGCGAGGCCTCGTCGCGGGCCGCCGTCTCGAGACTCACCGTCGCGGCTCCGGGCGAAGCTCGTGGCCGAGCGACGCATCGACCATCAATCGGCGCGCCCGTGTCGCTTCTTCGCTATCCACCATCACGCGGCGCGGCAGCATGCCGAGCGAGCCCTCGAGCGTCGCCATATGCTGATCGAGGACGATATAGCCGATGCCGGCGCCGGTGAGCAGCGCCTCGGCTGTGGCGATCAGGACGAGGTCGTTCGATCGGATCAGTTCTTCCATTGCTTGAAGCCCCGGCCGGCGCGTTGCTGTCTTATAGCACCGCCCGCCGGTTCGGCCAGCATCCCCCGCGGACGGACGGGGCACAAGAGCCGTGATCGGGGACATTTCGCCGGGAGATCCCGGCGGGGTGCGAGCGCCCCGCAGCACCTCGCCGGCCACTGAAATGGTGATTTCGCCCACCGCCGGAACGTGCTACTCGAACCCGTTCGCGGCCGGCCTCCGGCGGCTGGTCTGGTCGATGGGACAGGATCCGGGCGATCGAAGCGGCCTTCTTCGGGTTCGCTCATCTGAGTGGGAGCTTAGGGCGTGGGCGTCGTCATTCCGATCGAGGACAGACTACCGGGCAAACCGTCGATCGAGCCGCTCGTCGAGCTTGTCCAGGCCGACATGAAGCGGGTCAACCAGCTGATCCTGTCGAAGGCGGGATCGGACGTCTCGATGATCCCGGAAGTGGCCAACCACCTGATTTCATCGGGCGGCAAGCGCCTCAGGCCGATGCTGACGCTCGCGGCCTCGCAGATGTGCGGCTATTCCGGCGACGGCCACATTGTCCTGGCGACCGCCGTCGAATTCATGCATACGGCGACGCTGCTGCATGACGACGTAGTGGACGAAAGCGACATGCGCCGCGGCAAGCTGGCGGCCCGCAAACTGTGGGGCAATCAGGCGAGCGTCCTGGTCGGCGACTACCTCCTCGGCCAAGCCTTCCGCATGATGGTCGACGTCGGCGTGATGGAATGCCTGTCGATCCTGTCGGACGCCGCCGCCGTCATCGCCGAGGGCGAGGTGATGCAGCTCGCTGCGGCAAAGAACATGAACACGTCGGAGGCCGACTATCTGGCCGTCATCCGGGCCAAGACCGCGGCGCTGTTTTCCGCTGCCGCCGAAGTCGGTCCGGTGTTGGCCGGCCGGCCACGCGATGAACAGGTGGCGCTGAAGACGTTCGGCATCAATCTCGGCTTCGCCTTCCAACTCGTCGACGACGCGCTCGACTATGGCGGCTCCTCGGCGGTGCTGGGCAAGAACGTCGGCGACGATTTCCGCGAAGGCAAGATCACGCTGCCCGTGCTGCTCGCCTATGGTCGCGGCAGTGAGGAAGACCGCGTCTTCTGGCGGCGCTGCCTGCAGGAGGGCGAGATCGGCGCTGATGATCTCGGCGCCGCTATTCAGCGGCTCGGCCGTGCTCGCGCCATCGAGGACACGATCGAGCGGGCCGCCCACTACGGCGGGCTGGCCAAGGACGCGCTTGCCGCCTTCAAGGACGGGCCGCACAAGCGGGCGCTCAGCGAAGTGGTCGATTTCTGCATTGCCCGGGTCAATTGACCCTGCGCCGCCTGACGACGAATGTCAGATAGACGCCGGCGCAGGCGAGTGCCAGCCCGTACCAGGTGATGGCATAACCCAGGTGATCGTTCGGGAAATTGACGACCGTCTCGCCGGCCTGCGGCAAGCCGGACGGCGGTGTCATGGATTTGTCCGCGTCCACATAGAATGCCAGCACGTCGTCGGGCTTGACGCCCAAAGCGATCGCCATCGGTTGCGGATCGCGGGTGAACCACTGGTTCTTCTC
>JARLIT010000155.1 GCA_031291575.1 Ancalomicrobiaceae bacterium | reverse complement strand
GTCATTTTTCTCTACGGGCCGATGTTCGCCATCTTCGTCCTGTCGTTCCAGGGTCCCGACGGCGGCCTGACGTTCCCGATGAACGGCTTCTCGCTGCATTGGTTCTACCGGCTGTTCGTCACCGGCACCGGCGTCATCGACATCGGCACATCCTTCGGCCGTTCAGCCCGGCTCGGCCTCGTCGTGGCGCTCCTCACCGTCGTCATTTCGGTTTCCGCCGGCATGGCGTTCCGCAAACGCTTCGTCGGTCAGGCCGTCGTCTTCTACATGGCGATCGCTTCACTGATCGTGCCTTCCATCATCACCTCGCTCGGCATTGCCCTGGAGTTCCGCCTGATCGACGACTGGGTGAAGGCGAACGATTCCTGGTTGCCGAGCTTCATCGGCCACGACTTCTCCACCTCCATGGGCCTGTTCACCTCGGGCCTCGCGGCGCATTTGACCTGGACGCTGCCGTTTGGGCTCCTCATCATGTTCGCCATTTTCAACCGGTTCGACCAACGCTACGAGGAGGCGGCGCGCGATCTCGGCGCCACCCCCTGGCAGACGTTCCGCTATGTGGTCTTACCAATCATTCTGCCATCGGTGATCGGCATCGGTCTGTTCGGCTTCACCCTCTCCTGGGACGAGATCGCCCGCTCTAGCCAAGCGATCGGCCCGGTCAACACGCTGCCTCTCGACCTGCAGGGTCTCACCACTACGGTCACCAATCCTGATATCTACGCGCTCGGCACGGCGACGACCGCCGTCTCCTTCCTCGTCATCGGTCTGGCGCTCGGGCTCATCGCTTGGCTCAACCGCCGTCAGGCGCGGCAGGGTTCGGATGCGGGGGCGGGCATGGTGTAAGCATGGTGCGCTGCCGTCGTAAGTTCGCGCCACGTGCAGTTTTGCCATCCCCGGCGAGATCGGCGAAGCCGATCGAGGGAAGGGGATCCAGACTTTGAACACCCCTGTTGCGAGATCCCTGGATCCCCTTCCCCTCGAGCCCGATGGGCTCTCGGTCGGGGATGACAACCCGGAACGGGTCTCGCCTTCAGGTTCCCTTTCGCCCTTCGTCCTTCGAGGCTCGGCTCCGCCTTGCGCCGCTAGGCATGAAGGGCTTCCCCAGTCGTCATTGCGAGCGAAGCGAAGCAGTCCAGACTTCTTCTTCTGGCTTTCTGGATTGCTTCACTTCGCTCGCAATGACGAACCGAGCGTCAATACCTCGTCCCACCCTCCGGACCTCGTCATGAAAATCCACGTCGTCAATCCCAATACCACCTTATCGATGACGGAAAAGATCGCCGCGGCTGCGCGGGCGATCGCCGGTCCGGGTACGGAAATCGTGGCACGGCAGCCGGCGATGGGGCCGGTCTCGATCGAAGGCTATTACGACGAGGCCTTCGCCGTGCCGGGCATGCTCGCCGCTATCCGCGAGGAGGAGGAGGCAGGCGCCGAGGCGCACGTCATCGCCTGTTTCGATGACACCGGGCTCGATGCGGCGCGCGCAATCGCCCGCTGTCCAGTCATTGGCATCGGTGAGGCGGCCTATCATGCGGCGAGCCTGATCGCGGGAAAATTCGCCGTCGTCACCACGCTTGCCCGTTCGATCCCGCCGATCGAGCACAATCTCGTCCGCTACGGCCTGATCTCGCGTTGCGCCCGCATCCGTGCCGGCGGTTTCGAGGTGCTGGCGCTCGAAGATCCCGGGTCCGGCGCGGTCGAGAAGGTCTCGGCGGAGATCGAACTGGCCAAACGCGAGGACCGCGCCGAGGCGATCGTGCTCGGCTGCGCCGGCATGGCGGATCTGGCGGCGCGTCTATCGGCGGCGCATGGGATTCCCGTCGTCGACGGCGTCGCTGCGGCCGTCACCTTCGCCGAAGCGCTCATCCGCCTCGGGCTGAAGACCTCGAAACTCGGCGGCTATGCCGCGCCCTTGCCGAAGATCTATGCCGGGAGCTTCGCCGGCTTCGCCCCGGAAAGTCATGCGGAAGCAACGCCTCCCGGTGGATGGAAATAGGCTACTGCAGTTGCGATCTCTCAGAAATGAATTTCCAAGAATGGTGACAAAAACAAAATCTGGAACGGCGCGAGGCGACAGCCGTTCCGCTACATGTCTGTCATAGCGGTCCCATGCCAATGATCAGGGCGGGCGCGCCCTTCCGCCGGACCGACAGCATTGGAGTTAATCGCCTTGGCGCGCATCCCGAAGTCGAGCCAGATCATTACCGCCAACCGCTTGATTGACGGGCGGGCGGTATTCTTCAGCGCTGGCACCGAGCGCTGGGCGGTCGACGTGCAAAAGGCCGACGTCTATGCTGACCCGGTCTCGGCGGAAATGGCGCTGAAGCGGGCCGAACTGGATGTGGCGGCGCGCGTCGTCATCGATCCCTACCGTATCGGCGTTACCGTGGAGAACGGCGTGATCTCGCCCTCGCTCCTGCGCGAACGCATTCGTGCCGAGGGGCCGACGGTCGTCGGCGCGAATGCCATTCCGATTGAGGCGATCTGAATGGCATTCGCGCCAGTTCGTGAATCCGGAGCGTGTCCTTGTTGATCAGATGGTTGCATCCGATCGACAAGGACACGCCCCAGCGCCGCTGTTGCCTGATCGACGCCGACGCCCCATCTGATCGGTCCGGGCGCTACGACGCCGGACCGGCCACACCAACGGGATGGCTCCCATGTATGTCTACGACGACTTCGATCATGCTTTCGTCACCGCGCGCGTGTCCCAGTTCCGCGACCAGGTGGAGCGACGGCTGGCGGGCGACCTGACCGAGGAGCAGTTCCGGCCGCTCAGGCTGATGAATGGCGTCTATCTGCAGCTGCATGCCTATATGCTTCGCATCGCCATTCCCTACGGCACGCTGAACGCGACGCAGATGCGGAAGCTGGCGCATATCGGCCGCACCTACGACCGCGGCTTCGGCCATTTCACCACGCGGCAGAACCTGCAGTTCAACTGGCCAGCGCTGAAGGATATTCCCGACATCCTCGCTGAACTGGCCGAGGTCGAGATGCATGCCATCCAGACCTCCGGCAACTGCGTCAGGAACGTGACGGCGGATCATTTCGCCGGCGCCGCCGCCGACGAGATCGCCGATCCCCGGGTCTATGCCGAGATCCTCCGGCAATGGTCGAGCCTGCATCCGGAATTCTCGTATCTGCCGAGGAAGTTCAAGATCGCCATTTCCGGCGCCGCGCATGATCGGGCTGCCATCCGGCTGCACGATATCGGCCTCAAGGTGGTGCGGAACGGGGCGGGCGAGATCGGCTTTGAGGTTTTCATCGGCGGCGGCATGGGGCGGACGCCCTTCACGGCCTGGCACCTGCGCGAGTTTCTCGCGGAGGGCGATCTCCTCGCCTATGTCGAAGCGATCCTCCGGGTCTACAATCTTTACGGGCGGCGCGACAATAAGTACAAGGCGCGCATCAAGATCCTGATGCACGAAGCCGGCCTGCCGACAGTCAAGGCCCAGGTCGAGGAGGAATTTGAGCGCATCAGGGACGGCGATCTGAAGCTGTCGGAGGCCGATATCGGGCGCTACAAACAGTTCTTTGCCCTGCCGGACCTTGCCACCCGTCCGACTGGGAGCGCCGAACAGGCACAGTGGGAGAAGGCCGATCCGGTGTTTGCCGCCTGGGTGGCGACCAACGTGCATCCGCACAAGGTACCCGGCTATGCCTCCGTCACCGTCTCGCTGAAGCCGATCGGCGGGGTCGCCGGCGATGCGACGTCGGAGCAGATGGACCGGGTTGCCGACATCGCCGACCGGTTCGCCTCCAGCGAAATCCGCGTCAGCCATCAGCAGAACCTCATTCTGCCGCATGTGGCGCGCGACGATCTGAAGGCTGTCCACGATGAACTGGCGGCGGCGGGACTGGCGACGGCCAACGCAGGCCTCGTCACCGACATGATCGTCTGCCCCGGCCTCGACTATTGCGCGCTGGCCAATGCCCGGTCGATCCCCATCGCCCAGCGCCTCTCGGAGCGGCTCGGGGCGCCGGAGCGGCAGGCGGAGATCGGACCGTTGCAGATCAAGATTTCCGGCTGCATCAATGCCTGCGGCCACCACCATGTCGGCCACATCGGCATCCTCGGCGTCGACCGCAAGGGGGAAGAGTTCTATCAGCTGACACTTGGCGGCGCGGCCGACGAGCATGCGGCGGTGGGCGAGATCGTCGGCCCCGGCTTCTCGGAAGGCGAAATCGTTGGTGCGGTTGAGACGGTGATCGACGTCTACTTGAAGCGTCGGCATGGTCCGGATGAGACGTTCATCGCCGCCTATCGGCGCCTGGGCGAAGCACCGTTCAAGGAGGCTCTCTATGGCGGCGAGTAACCGTGACGTGACGCTTGCCGAGATGGCCGGCGAACTGTCGGCGCGTCATGCCGGCAGCAGCGCGCCCGATCTGATCGCGCTGGCGGTTCGTGACCTCTATCCCGGCCGGATTGCGGCAGTCTCGTCGTTCGGGGCGGAATCGGCGGTCCTGCTTCACCTCATCGCCACGGTCGATCGGTCGCTGCCGGTTCTTTTCGTCGATACCGACAAGATGTTCGGCGAGACGCTGCGCTATCGCGACCAACTCGTCCGGCGGCTCGGCCTCACCGACGTACGCACCCTCACACCGGATCCGACCCGCATTGCCGGCACGGATCCGAAGGGTGCGCTATGGCTGCAGAATCCGGATCTGTGCTGCCGGATCCGCAAAGTGGAGCCGTTGGCGCGCGGGCTGGCCGGCTTCGGCGCCTGGATCTCCGGGCGCAAGCGGTATCAATCCGCGACGCGCGCGACGCTGCCGCTGTTCGAAGCCGACGGCGAGCGCATGAAGGTCAATCCGCTTGCCGCCTGGGGGGCGGAGGATCTGGCATCCTATGCGGCAAGACACGACTTGCCGGAGCATCCGCTCCTCGCGCAAGGCTATCCGTCGATCGGCTGCATGCCGTGCACCGATCCGGTCGGCGAGGGCGAGGATGCGCGCTCGGGGCGCTGGCGCGGGCTCGACAAGACCGAGTGCGGCATCCACCTTTCTGGGCGGATCGGCAACGAGGAACGGGAAGGCAGCGGCATCTGAGCGGGCCGCTGGCGCATTTTCCGACCAGATTGAATCAATCTGGTCGACAAGAAATCACGCAGATTCAATATCTTGAGCGTGTTCCGCTCAAGTCTGGTCAACTTGAGCGGAACACGCACTAGTGGAGTTGAGACCATGAGCGATGTCTATCGGCAGGGGGCGTTCGAGCCGGATGGCTGGCGTGTGCTTGCGGCCGGGGAGGCCGTGCCGGTCGAGGGGGCGGTCATTCTCCCGGTTTCGCGCTTCCTCGCCGAGGCGGGATCGTTGCCTGCCGGGGTGACGGTCGGCGTCATCCTCGCCGGCAGCGACAAGCTCGAGGACCTCGACGGGCAGTTCGCCCGAATTGGCCTCATCACCATCGAATTCCCGAAGTTCGCCGATGGTCGCGGTTTCTCGCTCGCCCGGCTGTTGCGCGAGCGCTACGGCTATCGCGGACCGGTCAGGGCTGTCGGAGACGTGCTCTTGGACCTTATTCCGCTGATGCAGCGGGTCGGGTTCACCGAATTCGTCGTTACGCATGAGCCGACAAGGGCCGCGCTCGCCGCAGGGCAACTGCCGGGGTTGCCTTACGCCTACCAGCCGGGTTGGGACGGCGGCGCCGGTCCAGCGACCGGACGGCCGTGGCACAAGAAGGCGATCTGAGGGGTATTCCTCGTCCAGCTGCATGCCGGCTGGCCCTGCTTTGTCAATTGACATCGAGCCCGCTCGCCCGCATGCACGGTGGGACCGCGCAAGTTGCTGACGCCCCGGAGCCGCCGATGACCTTTCGCATCCTCGATCGCAAACTCCTCTACAAGGGGTTCACCCGCATCGAAGGCTTTGACGTCGAGCAGACGACGCGCGATGGCCGGGTGCAGCGCATCTGGCGCGAGGTCGAGAACCACGGCAGCGGCGCAGGCGTGCTGATCTACGATGCCGGGCGGCGCGTCGCCATACTGGTCAGGCAGCTGCGCCTGCCGATCGGGCTCATTCTGCCGGAACGGGCGCTGGTCCTCGAGGTGGCCGCTGGGCTGGCCGATGCGCCGGGCGAGGACGGAGCCGAGACCGCGCGGCGCGAGGCGCGCGAGGAGGTCGGCATCGAACTCGGCGTGGTGGAACTGGCGGTCAACGCCTTTTCCACGCCGGGCATGTCGGCCGAGCGGCTGTCGCTCTACCTCGCCGAGGTCGATCTCGCTACGGCGCGCATCTCCGCCGGCGGTGGACTGGTCGAGGAGCAGGAGGACATCGAGGTGGTCGAATTGCCGCTGGCCGAGTTGGCGCGCCTCGCCGATTGCGGCGAGATCATCGACCTGAAGACGTTCGCCCTCGTCCAGACGCTGCGGATCCGCCGCCCCGAGCTGTTCTCCTGACGCACCACCGCTACGCCGTCGCCAGACGCGTCACGACCGGGCGATCCGCCCGGACGGCGGCGTTCGCTCAGTAGCAGCGCGTGACGTACCGGGGGAAAATGAAGTCGTGATAGACATAGGTGCGGCAGACGGGCCGCACCCGCCGGACGATGACGGTTTCGTCGCGGTCGGCGTAGAGCTGATGTGAGGGGGCGGGAATCCCGAGCGGCGGCACAGGGGCGTCCGGATACGCCTCCCCATAGCGGCGTGGCCGCCCCTTGTAATAGTAGGCGTCAGTCACCGGGTGGTCGTGAGCGACGACGTCCGCCGGGCGCTTCGCCTTGGCGACCTTCGGCTTGTCGGTCTGTTTGGCCGGGACCTTGGCCACGTTCGGCTGCGTGGCCTCTGGTCCGATGGGGGCGGGCGCCGGGGTGGTTGTCGCCTGGTCCTGCTGCGGTTGGCTCGGTGCTGTTGGCGCCGGAATTGGCGTCTCGGCTGTGTTGGCGGCCGGCTTGTCGGAGGGTGCCGTCGGGGCGGGGACCGGCTCTGCGGTCGTGGTCGGCGGCTGTGCGTCGGCGGGCAGCGACGGGGCATTCGCTTCGGTCGGAGCGGGAGGTGCCTTCACCTCGGCCGGCGTGGCTGGCGTCTTCGCTTCAGTCGGGGTGGCCGCGGGGCCGGTTGCCGGCATGGCGCCGGGCTGCGGATTGGGCGCCGACTTGCGCTGCTTGGCGATCAGGTCAGGATCGATCAGCCGTTTCACCTGGCCTTGGTCGGCGACGTCCGGCTTCGGTGCGGCATCGGAGGGAGGAGTCGAGGTCGCCTGCTGCTTGGCTCCTGGCACCTCCACCACGTCACTCGGCTTGGAATCGGGAGAGGAAATATAGGGCAGCGTGCCGCCGGCAGTCGTCGGACCGGCGGCCTGGGCGAGGCGGATGACGGCGACCCGGCTCTCCGGCTTTCCGACCATCCAGGAGCCGTCCGCCTCGATCGCGCTGGCGAACGCCGGGACATGCGCTGAGACGATCAGCATGCAGGTGAGGGATGCAAAGCGTGCGAAAGGCGGCATGAACGGGTTCCTCCGGCAAAACATCATTGAAACCGGCGAGAGCAGAGGCATGATCCTGGACGACCACTTGGGCGGTACGGTGACGGCATTGGGCGCCGGAGTGTTCGAGATTTGTCGCAATTGCTGCAGCATGACGCCGTTTCGGGCCGAAGGCAAATGTTGCGCCTTGCGCCGAGCCGGAGTGCGGCGGATGGTTTTCGCCTGACGACGGGGATGGCACGACCGGTGTCGGCAGCTCATCTTAAGCCGGTTTGGCACTTGCATTCGGAGCCGATTGGGCCTAGTAGGTCTGCACCTTGGCAGGGGGTGACTCCCCCTTTTCGCGGCTGTAGCTCAGTTGGTTAGAGCGTCGGATTGTGGCTCCGAAGGTCGGTGGTTCGAGCCCACCCAGCCGTACCATTCCAATTCCCCGCGCCACCGATCGCGCCCGCGCAAACCGCGTGCGATCGGGTGCGCGCGCTGGAGCGCGGTGCGTCCAATTGGGTGCACATAAGGCTCCAGCGTTTTGACTTCAGAGCATCTTATCTGTGTCAGCCGATGCCGGCTGAACGCAGGCTGCTCTAGTGGTCCGACTCCGACATTTGCATCCCACTTGCCGCGCGCTCTTGCGCAAATGCCGGAGTCCCAGGACCACTAGCAATTCATTGATTCTAGTGGAGCTTTGAATTTGACATTTGAGTGGCGCCCCGCAACTCGCTGGGACTCAAATGTCAAATTCGCTCCACTAGCACCGCTGCCTGGGCGAACCCGGCACCGGCCGAGAAAGCCCGATCGGTTCCGGCTTCGCCCCCTCAACGGCAGCCTGATCGCGCTGATTGCGCAGCCTTGCTGATGCGCGGGGCGGTTCCCGGATCGAACTTGATGTTGCGCCGGCGCGTCATATGGACCAGATGGCCGTAGGCAGCCGTTACCGCCTCCTGCACCTGCCCCCAGATGCGATCGATCTCGCGCGGCAGTTTCAACAGAAGGGCGAAGCTGCGTCCGGCAAATCGGTTGGGCTTGGCGCTGTCGAAGCGTTGCCGGCGTTCCTTCTCGATGTCGCTGTGCCAGTTAGGGTCGCCCTGAAGCGAGCCCATGATCTCGCCGGGGACGCAGAGAGCCGGGTCGCATTGCCTGTTGTCGAACGTGTGGAACAACGGGCTCGCGTTGTCGAAGAAGAGATCGTCGACGGGGTAGTGGAACAGCCGCCGATCGGCCAACAGCCGTGCAGCACAGCTGGCATTGAGGATATAGCCGCCCATCCCCCACTGCTGGGTGTGAAAGCGCCGCAATTCGATGCCGCAGGGCAGCCGGTCGGTGGTGCGTCCGACCCGAACGGATTGAAACCGCGTCTCCAGGCGAATGATGTCGACCTTGGCGGCGAGGGGGGCGACGTCCTCGAGAAATGCCGGCAACAGGCCAGACAGGCGCATGTCGTCTTCGAAAAACGCGGCATAGGGCAAGTCGAGATCCAGCATGCGCTGCCATGCCCTGCTGTGGCTGTAGGCGCAGGCCAATTCTGGCAACGATAGTTGCGTTCCGCTCGTGCGGGCCGCATGCTCCGCCAAGACGTCGGCATCGAGTTGGGCGGGCGTCAGCGCGGTAATCCGTTCTGCCGCCAGCCCGATATGGCTGAACTCGCCTTCCATGTACAGGCGACGGTCCGTGCGATGATCAAGGTTGATATAAAATACGTGCATAGTGCTTTTACTAACAGAAAAACTGAAATAATTCAATTGGTAAGCCCGTCGTGCGGGGCTTGGTGGATTCGCCTATATCAGTAGCATAACGAAGTTGCATAATGTCAATATGCTGGCATGCACACGGCGCTGCCGTCGCTCGGCGGATTGTTGTCTGGACAAGCAAACCTGCGTCGCGGACAGCCGCCTGCAGCGAATGGAGACGGTCAAAGCCCGACGCCCGACAAAAGCTTTTCGAGGAGGACTGCCGGCAGCGTTCGATGTGCGAGGATGGGCTCCGATTCCTGCCGGAACGTGTCCGCTTTGGCCCGCCCGACCACGGTGCTGCTTTCGGCGCGGACGCTGTGGCTGATGCCGCAGAATTGATTGCAGCGGCGCATCCTGCGGCGGATGTCGTTGCTCTCCACCCAGAATGCCTTCAGATCGCCCGGTTGCTTGAGCTGCACACCGCGGAAGCCGGTCGAAAAGCACAGCCGGGCCACGCCGTAGTGATTGACCATGATGTTGCGGTCATAGGTATTGCAGATGTGCTCCGTGGTCTTTCCGGCCGAGCCCCAGCCGCGGATGCGGTCCTTGATTTGGCCGAGCGAGCGGAAGTACATCTCCACTTGCGCGCGCCAGATCGGATTGAGCCCCAGGGCAAATCGCGCGTCGCTTCGATCGATCTGGTCCATCAGGATCGTGGGGTCGACGAGCGATTCCACCTCGAAGAACGGATCGATCTCGCCGGACTGGCCAAAACTCGGCTGGAGGAAGTTCAGCTTGAGAGTGTCGGCGCCGAGGTCGTTGAGCACGAAATCGTAGAAATCCTCGATCTCCCGGTAGTTGGAACCGAAGATCAGCCCCATCACGACGATGCGCGACTTCACCTCGGGATGCCGATCGCGCGCGGCTGCCAGCAGACGGATGGCCCTGACCGCCTTGTCGAACGCCCCGTCGACGCCGCGCGTCTTGTCGTGCAACTCCTTGCGGTGCGAGTTGAGGGAGACGGAAATCTCGTGCGGTCCGTCGAGCACCATGCGATCGGCCATCTCGTCGGAGCGAATGCGCGTGCCGTTGACGACCGACAGAACGTGAATGCCGTGTTCGCGGGCATCGCGGCAAAGGGCGAAATAGTCGTCGATATCCAGCATGGATTCGCCGCCGCAGATCACCAGGCTTCCGTGCGGGCTCATCTCGGCGAATTCGGCGACCACTTCGCGTCGCCGCTGGCGCGACAGGTATGCGGCGCGATCGTCGTCATTCCGTGTCCAATAGTCGCAATGAGTGCAACGCAGGTTGCAGCGCTTGTTGACTTCCAGAAACAGAAATCGCGGCGGCATCAAATGCATGGATATCTATCAAATATTGAATGTGATAATAATTCATCGCATTGAATATAATACACCGCAATATACTATCAATGGGGTGGCGCAATCTGCCTACCCGCATCGCGTTCCGCGCGGCATCTTGTCACAAAAGATTACGGCCTCGCGCCGGGCTGGACGGGCGGTTGCCGGAGCGCATCCGCTGTCAGCGGCTGGTCTCGGCAACCTCGACGCGGTTGCGGCCGTTGCGCTTGGCGCGATAGAGCGCGCGGTCGGCCCGCTCGATGGCAAACGCCAGGGCTTCGCCCGCACCCAATTGCGCTACGCCGATGCTGACCGTCATGCGTACGTCGTCGCAGTCGCGCCGGCAGGTCGCGGCGGCAACGGCCGACCTGACCGTCTCGGCATGCTGTCGGGCGGAGATCAGATCGGTGTCGGTCAGCACGGCGAAGAACTCCTCCCCACCCATGCGGGCGTGAAACCCGTGTGGGGCGAGATACTCGTCGAGAAGTTCGACCAGATGGCAGAGGACCTGATCGCCACAGGCATGGCCGTGGCGGTCGTTCAGTTGCTTGAAGTGGTCGATATCGATGACCAGGATTGACAGCGGCCGGGCGTCGTCCAGCGTCTCGAGCGTCCTCAGTTCGGCCAGTTCGAAGAACTTGCGGCGGTTGTAGGCGCCGGTCAGCGGGTCGCGATCGGCAATCTCCTTCAGCTTGCGTTCCAGATTGCGCCGTTCGGTCACGTCGATGACGGCGCCGGTGATGCCGGCCACCTCGTTCGTGCCGTCGATCAAGGCCGCCTTGTGGAAGACCACGTCGCGGATCGTTCCATCGAGGAATCGGATCTGCGTTTCGTAGATCTCGACGCCTTTCGATTTCATCAGCCGCTGGTCGGCGGCATCGTAATGGGCTGCCAGCTGTGGCGGTGCGATGTCAAATGCGGTCTTGCCGATGATATCTGCGATCGGCGCGCCGACGTATTCGGAGAAGGCGGTGTTGCAGCTCCAATAGGCACCCTTGTGGTCCTTGAAGAAGATCGGCAGTGGCAGAACGTTGATGCAGGCTTCCAATTGCTGCTGCGCTGCGCGGACGCTGCGACACTTGGCCGCCAATTCCTTCAGGCGTTCGACATGGCGACGGCCGCGCACGAGAGCGGTGAGCAACTGATCGGCATCGGCGAGGCAGGCGACGTCGTCGGCCCCGAGCGTCAGGAGACGGCGGGTCCAGGCGGCCGAGATGGGCGACGCTGTCACCGGGACGAGATAGACATCGGCCCCGAGCTTGGCGCGGGCGCGGCGGATGGCCGTCGCCAACTGATGTAGCGGCAGGGGATGGAAGCAGACGATTGGGTCGACTACGGCGCTGCTGGCACATGTGTCGACGTCTATGACGCCGTGCTCAGCGAGGAGCGGCGGTAGCCGAAACTGCCAGTCGCCCAGCCAGACAGCCGTGGAGGCTGTGGTCGCATCTGTTTCGATCCGCGTGACGAGCCGTGGTAGCACCAACTTAAGCTCCCTGCCGAGCGGGGTGGATTCCGGCGCTTGACCACGGCCGTGCCTCCGCACGTGCCACAAGCCCTGCGTTCCTCCGATGCGCCTGACGCTGCCCACGATCCGCCGGGTGGCGGCTCGCAATGGGACTGGATAAGCGAGTGCGGCGGCAAGACCACTTCCCGTCAAAAGCGCCAATGCGCCAGACGGTTCGGCGTCTCGGTCCGATGCGATTTCCCCGGGCTTCCGCATAACATGAGGACCGCTAATGAGATGTAAATATCTTATGACCAATTGGATTCATCGATGATCGGGTGGGTAAGAACAGCCGGAAATTCTCGCGTATGAACGTGTTACTAATGTCGTTTATATGTAGATACACTAATATAGAGATTAACGTTCCGAGACAATTGTACGTAATTCGGGAGACTATTTGAGTGTTGCTGTGACTATGGACGAGGAAATTTCCATGAATACAGAATTCTCGGCCAGGATCCATGTGTCAATATCTTGTCTGTCGCTCAGGTCTCGGGATGTATTGACTATCGCCAAGGCAACTCGCTCGGCTGCCGCCGAGGCCGATCGACGAATGCCAACGTTGGGCCATAAGAAAATCATGAGATGCGGGGGGAGTTCAGGCGGTCGCCTGCAGATGTCCGCGGCCCCTTCGTTGGTCGCATAGCGGCATCCTTTCACGGCTAGTGACCAGGATACGTAATTTTGCTAGCATCCCTGCCAGTCTCCGCGGGGCGAAAGTCCCGCGCGAGGCTCGAGCCGGGCCAAGCGGACGGGTCTTGGCCCGGCTCAATAGTCGTCGGGCATCCGCGCCAGTCGAACGGGGGACGTTGCCGCGTCGGTCGGACCACCTCAGCAGGATGGCTTCAGATGCTGCCGCCGCCGCGATCTTTCTAGGATCATCCTTCTCTATCAACGCTTTAGCGCGAAAATTCGAGCCGGTAGGCGACGATCCCGGGCCGCGCCATGATTCGTCCGGCTCGCCCGGTGACGACGGCTGCGCAGGCTGTGCGGCAGCGTTGGTGCAGCAGGGTCTGATCCGCCACCGGCAATTCGCCGAGGTCGATGGTGAGACCGGCAGCATCGAGCGCATCCTGCTTCAGAACGGCGTCGCGCGTGCCGAGGAGTGCCAGGCGCCCTTCGACCGTCAGCGTCGTTTCGACGTAGTCATCGAACTGGTCGAGCACTTCCGATACCGACAGCGTCGCCACGGCCTCCTCAGCCGGGATCCCGACGGGAGCGGATTGGGGAGCGGTCGCGGCCGGGCGATCGTCGGCGAGGGTTGGCACGAACGCCGAGACGACGAGAGCCGCGGCGAGGCTGGCCGCGCGGAACGAGCGACAGGTGTGGGCCGGCCGGGGTGGAAACGGACGCGCGCGCATGGGATCTCCTCTGCTCGTGGAGCGAGCTTGGCATTCGAGCCTCACCTGAGACCCGGTTCGACCTCGCATGCCAAAGTAAAAGCTCCATTCAAGTCAACAGTTTGCGAATGATTCATCGATTCCGGTCGGTGCGGGTCGGTGCGCCGCGGGCGCGCGGCAAATGTCGGAATCGGACGATTAGGACCGCCATCGCGACGGATCATACAGCGATCTCGCGTTCGCCCGGAACGGTCTGGCGCGGGGCAGCGAACGACGGCTGCCAGCCCAAGACTACGTACGGGAATTCGGCAGAGCCGGGGCAGGGGCGGCCATGATCTGGGTCAAGGCGGGCCTTCGCCAAACCGCTACTTCCTCGACCTGAAGCTGCCGGCCGCATGCCGTGAGAGCGGCTGAGCCGATGGCGGTCGAGGTACCGGGTATCCAGCGAGAGGATCGGCGTCCGAGGGTTTTCCGGACCCGCCGGTTCGGGCGTTGCATTGTCGAGGACGTTCGACCATCGTGCGACCGGGAGACGCCGCATATGATCAGCGATGATGTGAGGTTGCCGTTAGGCGAGCATTGCCGGATCCGCCTGCTCGAAGCCGCCGATGAGGAGGTCCTCAAGGGCATGTTCGCGCGCTGCTCGGCCGATGACGTGCATCTGCGCTGCTTTGCGGCGATGAAGGATTTTCCCGGCAAGATGGCGGCGCGGCTGGCGCGCATGGATCCGGCCGAGGAAATCGGTCTGGTCGCGACGCCGCTCGAGGGCGAGGCGCAGGAGATCCTCGGCGTAGCGCATGTGATCCTCGATCACGAGGAGGTGGGCGCCGCCGAATTCGACGTCATGGTGCGCTCCGACCAGAAGGGCCACGGCATCGGCTATGCGCTGATGACGGCGCTGTTGGACGAGGCGCGGCGGCGCGGCTTCAAAGCCGTCGTCGGCTATGTCCTGCGCGAGAACCGCTCGATGATGCTGATGTGCGGCGAACTCGGCTTCGTCCCGGTCCGCTACGAGGGGGCCGTCACCTACATGCGGGTCGACCTGACGACGGTCGAACTGCCGCCCTTGGGCGTGCCCGCGGCGTGAGGCGGCCGCAGCGCGGCCCCTGCGTGGGATAGAGCGTGTTCCGCTCAAGTTGACCAGACTTGAGCGACGAGAACACGCTCAAGATATTGAATCTGCGCAATTTCTTGTCGACCAGATTGATTCAATCTGGTCGGAAAATGCGCTAGAGCGCGCAAGCGCCACCGACATCCGAGCCGCGGCAACGCGCCACTGAACGTCCGGACCCGGGGGGCATCTGGCTTCGCCGCGCCCCCGCGCCTCAGAGCGGCGAGTTCGCGGCCTCAGTCGCGAAGCATGCTGCCATGTGTCCGGCTTCGCCCGTCAGCTCCGGGCGCTCCTGCGGGCAACGCTCGAAGGCGAGCGGGCAGCGCGGATGGAACACGCAGCCCGACGGCGGATTGAACGGCGAGGGCATTTCGCCTTTGAGGACGATGCGCTCCTTCACTCTGCGCGGATCGGCGACCGGGGTGGCCGACATCAGTGCGCGCGAGTAGGGATGGCGCGGCGCGGCAAAGATCTGCTCCGCCGCCCCGTATTCCACCGCCCGGCCGAGGTACATCACCAGCACGCGGTCGGCGATGTGACGGACGACGCTGAGGTCGTGGCTGATGAAGACGTAGGCGAGATTGAACTCGCCCTGCAGCTCGGTGATCAGGTTCAGGATCTGCGCCCTGACCGACACGTCGAGGGCGGAGACGGGCTCGTCGAGCACCAGGATTTTCGGCCTGAGCATCAGCGAGCGGGCGATGGCGATGCGTTGGCGCTGGCCGCCGGAAAACATGTGCGGATAGCGCCCAGCGTGCTCCTGCCTGAGGCCGACCCGCTCCAGCATGGCGAGCGCGGCGTCGCGTCGCTCGCGCGCCGGCGTCGCGGTATTGACGAGGAGCGGCTCCTCCAGCGCGGCGCCGATCGTCTGGCGCGGGTTCAAGGAACCGTAGGGGTTCTGGAACACCATCTGGACGGCGCTGCGGAGCTCCTTCGACGGTCGGCCGATGTTGGAGACGTCGATGCCGTCGATGAACAGGTGGCCGTCCGACGGCGGTTCGATCAGCGTCAGCATGCGGCCGAGCGTCGACTTGCCCGAACCGGATTCGCCGACGATGGCGAGCGTCTCACCGGGGTTGAGCGAGAAGGAAATGCCGGCCACGGCCCTGACATCGGCGTGACCGCCGAACATGCCGCGGGCGACGCGATAGGTGCGGTGCAGGTCGATGGCTTGAAGAAGCGTCGTCATCAGACCGTCTCCAGGAAGGCGTCGGTGATCGGCTGTCCCGACCGGAGGGGTGTGAAGCACAGGGCTCGGCCGAGGTCCGCCGCGGCCTTCCGGGGCGGCTCGGACCGGCAGCGCGACGTGGCAAACTGGCAACGCGGCGAGAACAGGCAGCCCTTCGGCCGGTCCCATTGCCCCGGCACCACGCCGGGAATGGAGGGCAGGCGCTGTTCGGAGGCGCGCTCGGGCAGCGCCGCGAGGAGAGCCGCGGTGTAGGGGTGGTGCGGGTCGGCGAAGAGGTCGATGGTCGTCGCCTCCTCCACCTGCTGGCCGGCATATTGCACGATGACGCGCTCGGAGGTCTCGGCGACGACGCCCATGTCGTGGGTGATGAGGACGAGCGCCATGCCCGTCGAGCGGCCGAGATGGGTGAGGAGATCGAGGATCTGCGCCTGGATGGTGACGTCGAGGGCCGTGGTCGGCTCGTCGGCAATGAGGAGCTTGGGCGAGCAGGCGATCGCCATGGCGATCATGACACGCTGGCTCATGCCGCCGGACAGTTGATGCGGGAAGGCGGCAAGGCGCTTTTCCGGCTCGGGGATGCCGACCTGGGCGAGAAGTTCGATGGAACGGGAGCGTCGCGCCGCGCCCTTGAGGCCGAGGTGGGTCGTCAGCGCCTCGCCGATCTGGAAGCCGACGGTGAAGCAGGGGTTCAGCGACGTCATCGGCTCCTGGAAGATCATCGACATCTCTTTGCCGACCAGTTGGCGGCGACGCCGCGGCGCCAAGTTCCGGAGATCGATGCCGTCGAATGTCAGACGATCGGCCGTGACGCGCGCCGTCGGCGGCAACAGCCCCATGATCGCCAACATGGCGACGGACTTGCCGGAGCCGGATTCCCCGACGATGGCGACGATCTCGCCCGGATCGGCGGTCAGCGACACCCCGTCGACGGCCCTGAAATACCCCGAGCGCGTGGCGAAATCGACGGTCAGGTTGGAGATGTCAAGCAGGGGCATGGAGTTCCTCGAAGCCCGATCCGGATCTCTGGGCGCCTTTGCTCAGGCGATGATGGATGGCGTGAGAGTCGGATCGTCCGGTTCCGAAAGTCGGTTTCAATCCGGCATCCATCCCCTTACCCCCGCTTCAGCTTGGGGTCGAGCGCGTCGCGCAAGCCGTCGCCCATGATGTTGACGGCGACGACGGTGATGAGGATGGCGAGACCCGGCAGTGTCACGATCCACGGATTGGAGCGGATGAATTCGCGGTTGTCGGCCAGCATGGCGCCCCATTCCGGGATCGGCGGCTGGGCGCCCAACCCCAGGAAGCCGAGCGCGGCAGCTTCGAGAATGGCGTCGGAAACGCCGAGCGCTGCCTGCACGATCAACGGCGCCAGACAGTTCGGCAAGACGGTGACGAACATCAGCCGGATCGGCCCGACGCCGATGACGCGCGCCGCTGTGACGTAGTCCTTGCCGATCTCGGAGAGGGCCGATGCCCTGACGAGGCGCACGTAGCGCGGCATGTAAACGATGGTGACGGCGACGATGGTGTTTTCCAGGCTGGGGCCGAGGACCGCGACGACCAGGATGGCGAGCACCAGCGAGGGGATGGCGATGATCAGGTCCATCACCCGCATGATGATGATGTCGGCGATGCCGCCGAGGAAGGCGGCGACGAGGCCGAGCACCACGCCGACCGCAATCGACACGCTCATCACCATGAGGCCGATGAAGAGAGAGATCCGCGCGCCGTGGATGAGGCGGGAAAGCGCGTCGCGGCCGAGCGCGTCGGTGCCCAAGAGGAAGTGCCAGTTGCCGCCCTCTTCCCACACCGGCGGCAGTTTGGTGAAGTCACGGAACTGCTCGATCGCCGAATGAGGGGCGACGATGTCGGCGAATATCGCCAGAAGCGCGATGATGACGACCACGACGAGGCCGACGACGGCACCGCGGTTCTCGGCGAAGGACTGCCAGAATTCGAGCAGCGGGCCGGGTCGCTTCGGCTCGACGGCAGTAGCGTCAGTGGCCATGACGGAGCCTCGGGTTGATGGCGCCATAGAGGACGTCGACGAACAGGTTGACCATGATCACGAGGCAGGAAATCAGCATGATGCCGCCTTGCAGGGCCGGATAGTCGCGCTGGTTGATGCTTTCGATCAGCCACTTGCCGATGCCGGGCCAGGAAAAGATGGTCTCGGTCAGCACTGCTCCGGCCAGAAGCGTGCCGATCTGCAGGCCGATCGAGGTGACCACCGGAATCAGCGCGTTTCGAAGCGCATGCAGGCCGATGACCCGGAACGGCGACAGCCCCTTGGCGCGCGCAGTCCGCACGTAGTCTTCGGACAGCACCTCGAGCATCGAGGATCGCGTTATTCGCGCAATGACAGCTAAGGGAATCGTTCCGAGAACGATGGTGGGTAAGATCAGGTGCTGGGCGGCATCGATGACCGCACCCTCCTGCCCAGACAGCCAGGCATCGATCAGCATGAAGCCGGTGGTCGCGTCGAAATAGTATTTGATCGGGTCGATTCGGCCGGAGATCGGGGTCAGTTCCCAGCGCTCGGACACCAGCATGATGAGGAGGAGGCCCCACCAGAAGATCGGCATGGAATAGCCGATGACCGAGATTCCCATCACACCGTGGTCGATCGGCCCGCCGCGCTTGACCGCGGCGAAGACGCCGGCCGGAACGCCGATGACGACCGCGAACAGCATGGCGCAGAGCGCCAGTTCCATCGTCGCGGGAAACAGCGTGAAGAACTCGGAGGCCACGCTGGTCTGGGTGCGGATCGACGTGCCGAAATCGCCATGCGCCAGCTGGACCAGGTAGTCCCAGTACTGGTGCAGGATCGACTGGTCGAGCCCGAGCTCGTGTCGGAGCTTGGCCAGACGGATGGGGTCGATTCCGTGCTCGCCCTGGCGCACCTCCACCGGGTCGCCGGGCACCATGCGGATGGCGATGAAGGTGACGAGGGTGAGGGCCAGGAACGTCGGGATCGTCAGCGCCAGACGGCGCAGGAGATATTTCAGCATGACGGCTCCAGGTGAGGCGCGACCGGCAATAGCCGATCGCGCCAGTCGTCCACCTTATTTCAGATCAACTCCGTAAAATACGTGGCTGCCGAACGGCGAGATCTTCCAGTCGACCACTTCCTTGCGCACCGGTTCGAACACCACCGAATGGGCGATGGTCATCTGCGGGGCGTCGTCGTGGGCGATCTCCTGCATCTCCTCGTAGAGCTTGGTGCGCTCGGCAATGTCGACGGATTCGCGCGCCTTGACCATGTCTTCGTTGAACTTGGCGTTGCACCACTTGGAGATGTTGTTTCCGGCCGGCTCGCCCTTGGCGTTGCACCCCAGAAGGAAGAAGAAGTTGTCCGGATCGCCGTTGTCGCCGGTCCAGCCGAACAGGCCGGTCTGATGTTCGCCCGCCTGCAGGCGCTTCCTGTATTCGCCCCATTCGAACGACTTCAAGGTGGCGTTGACGCCGATCTTGGCGAGGTCGGCTTGCATCAGCTCGCCGATGCGCTTGGCATTCGGGTTGTACGGGCGCTGCACCGGCATCCACCACAGGTCGATGTCGATCGGCGTCTTGACGCCGGCCTTCTCCAACATCTCCTTGGCCTTGGCCGGGTCATAGGCGTAATCGGTGACCTTGTCGTTGTAGCCCCACATGATCGGCGGGATCAGGTTCTTCGCCGGCGAGCCGGCGCCCTGATAGACCTCCTTCAGGATGGTTGCCTTGTCGACGGCCATGATCAGCGCCTGACGGACTTCCTTCTTGTCCAACGGCGCCTTCTGCACCTGGAACGCCCAGTAGGCGATGTTGAGGCCGGGCTGGGACATCAGGTTGAGGTTCGGGTCCTTCTTGATCTCGTCGAGATCGGCCGGACGCGGATAGGCCATCACCTGGCACTCGTTGCGCTTCAGCTTGGCGAGACGGACGGTCGGGTCGGCGGTGATGGCGTAGACGAGGTCGTCGATCTTGGCGCGGCCGCCCCAATAGGCGTCGAACGCCTTGTAACGAATGACCGCGTCCTTCTGGTAGGCGACGAATGAGAACGGCCCGGTACCGACCGGAATCTGGTCGAATTGCTCGGGCTTGCCGATCTTCAATAGATAGGCGGCGTATTCGGCCGAATGGACGGTCATGAAGTCCATGGCGAGGTTGGCCAAAATTGGCGCGTTCGGCGCCTTCAGCTTCATGACGACCGTATAGTCGTCGGCCTTTTCGACCGACTCGAGACTGGCAGGCATGTCCATGTCGGAGAAATAGTCAAACTTGCCGCCGGAGATCTTGTTGTAGGGATGATCGTCCTTCCACTGGCGGTTGAAGGTGAACAGCACGTCGTCGGCGTTGAAATCGCGGGTCGGCTTGAAGCCGTTGACGCCGGAATGGAACTTGACGCCCTTCCTCAGATGGAAGGTGATGGTCTTGCCGCCATCGGTGACGTCCCAGCTCTCGGCCAGGCCCGGCTGGACCTTGGTCGTGCCGCGGGTGAATTCGGTCAGCTGGTCGTAAACCGGGCGGGCGGCATCGAATGACGTGCCGGTCGTGTTCATCGCGGGAGTGAAGTTTTCCGGGCTGCCCTCGGAACAATAGACGAGGGTCTTGGCCTCTGCCGCGCCGGCCAGCATCGTGGCGGCAAACAACGCGGCGGCGCTGGTTCGAAGGATCGATTTCATCAGTTTGTCCTCTCCATCAACGCGTGGAGCCGGGTCGGGGTGACCCGGGCCCCACGATGGGCGCCATGAGGTCGCAATAGGGCCGGGACTGGCGCCGACTTTCTTTTGGTTCGTGCCGGCTCGTCGCACGCGGGCGGATCTTCCCAGGCGATGCCATGCATGGGCACAGAGGCTGCACCGTCCCCTCCAGGCGCGGGTCAACGCTTGGATGAGGTCGGACTTCAGCGGCTTACCTGAGGCCGATGAGATACTAAGCTTGGCGGGGACGCAATGGCCTGATCGCTCTGTAAGCGACTTTCCTCTGTGCCAACTATTCCGGCAAACGGGCCGCGACGGAAATGCCTGGACAATTACGTGGGGTCGGACGAGCCGGCGGAGCGGCGCATGGCCTTGATGCGATCGGCGAGGCTTTCGGGCTTGCGGCCGGCAGGCGGGGGCGGCCGGACGATCGGGCCCGTCACCGTTTCGCCGAGGGCTGGGGGCGCTGGGGGATGCGGCGGAGCCCCGATGAGCCGATCGATTTCGGATCCCGAGCCCTCGCGCTCGGCAACCATCGCCGCCATGCGCGCGGCGACGTCGCCCAATCGTTCCCGCAGATCGGCGATGTCGCCCGCGTCTGCCGGCTGGCCGACGTCGTGGGTGCGGATCGTGGCGAGTTCGTGCGCCATGCGATCGCGCTCCTCGACGACTTCGCGCAACTTCATCTGCAGCGCAATATTGTCGGCCTCGAACTGCTCGATGGCTTTGCTCTCGTTGTCGCCGTCGCGAGGTCCGGACTCGGGCCGGCCGAGCTTCTTCACGGCCAGCAGTTCAGCGAAGATGCGGTCGGCGCGGTCGCGCTCTTCGGCAATGACACCGCCACGCCGTTCGATTTCGGCTTCAAGTGTGGCGATGCGCACTTCGGCACGCCTGCGCGCTTCAAGCTCCGAATCGGAGCGCGAGCCGGAGGATTCGAGCCGCGTCTGCAGTCCGGCGAGTTCGAGCCGGCGATTGTCGAGCTCGGCGGTCAGTTCGCGCGTCCTGAGTTCGAGTGCCGCGATGACGTCGATCTTCTGCGCCAGCTCGACCGACTGGCGTTCGAGCCTGTCGCCCGCTTCGGCGATCGATCCGTCGCGGGCGGCGATCTCCTCGTCCTTGCCTGCCAGCTCGGCCCGCTGCTTCTCCAGTTCCGCCTCGGCCGCGACGATCTTGTCGCGCGCCCGCTCCAAGTCGATGCGATGGTTGGCGTTCTTGTGGCGCAAGTCGGCGATGGCGAGTTCGAGCCGCCGCGACGTAACGGCGAATTCAGCCCTGATCTGGTCGCGATCGGCCTTGATCTCGGCGAGCGTCAGCGGTTGGGATGCCTCGATGCGGCGGCGGGTGAGGCGGACCGCCCGCGTCCACAACGCCGGTGCCAGGATGAGTGCGATCAATCCGGCCGTGAGAAAACCGAGGGCATAGTAGAGGGCCGTTTCGATCACGCGCGAAAGCTCCTCAATCGCGTGCGGTTGGGGGCCGACGGGTCGATCCCGCGCCGAGCCTCATCGGATAACTTCGTGTCTGGATAGCACCAAACGACGCGCAGAGCGAATGTGCTCGCCTGCAACGGCTGCACACCGGCCCCTCGCATGGTCGCCGCCGCCATCGGCACCCCGTCCGAAGGTTTCTAGAACGGGTTCCAGGTGGCGGAGCGGGTGAACTTCAGGTAGCCGAGGTTAGCGCCGAGCCTGAGGCCGACGCCGGACCGGACCGGCACCACGACGATATTGTCGGCGGCCAGCGCCGTCATGCCGAACCCGCCGATGAAGTAGACCGAACCGTCGACGCCGCCGAAGCGCTGGTACATCGCGTCGATCGCCGGCAGATTGTAGACGAGCATCATGGTGCGGGCGCCGTCGCCACCGAAGTCCCAGCCGATCGACGGACCCTGCCAGAACACCTTGTGGTGACCGCGGTCGCGGGTGTGCAGCGTGCCCTCGCCGTAGCGCAAGCCCCCAACGATGGCGCCGCCGCCTTCTTCGCCGAGGACGTAGCCGTTGGGCTGGCCGTAGCGCGACACCGCCTTCTCGATCACCGTGGCGAGCCCGCCCGACACCGAGCCGAAGAACTTGTGGCCGGTTTCGACCAACTCATTGGTCGAATAGGTACTTCCTTGCGCTGCGGCAGGTGGCGCGCTGACGATCAAGGCCGTGGCGACGGCGAAGAAGGCAGCAATCAGGCTACGTCCGATCATGGGCAGTCTCCTCCATCGACAACTCACTCGGCGGGGCATCCAGCCGTCGACGGGGGCTCGAGGCAGACCCCGCAGGCGGCGCGCGACCCGTCGCACGGCACGGATCGCACAGAGTCTTAACCTCGTTCTCGCACCATAAGACGCAGAGATCTGAGACTCGTGACGGTCCGAATCAAGATGCAGAACTTTAGCCGAATTCGGGCGTGGCTGGGGCACAGTGCGGGCAGGGCGGGCCGAATTCGGCAGGCCCTGTCTGTGGCGGTGCTGGCTGCGGCCCTTATTCTGGTGCCGGCAGGCGGCAAGCCCGCAGACGGCTCCGAATCCGGGGCGGCCGATCCGCATGCCAGCGCCGACCCGCACGCGCCTAAGCCGAGCGACGTACCGCTGCCGGAGCCTTTGCCGCCGCGGCCGACAGAATATCCGGTCGGCCACCCCAAGAAGGAAGACAAGCCAGCGGTCAAGGCGCCGGCCGAGGCTGTGCCGAAAGGGCCGCCGGGACCGGATGGTTTCCTGCAGCCGATGCCCGCACCGCTCGAGGCGAAGGACGGCAAGACCGAGCCGGCGAAGCCCGGCACGGAGGCTGAGAAGCCGACCGATCCCTCCCCTGCGTGGGTGCCGCCGAAGCGCTATCACTTCTTGATGGACACCTACACCGGCCTGGCGCTCGGCGGCAACGATCCGGTCGCCTATTTCGTCGACGGGATGCCGCGCGAAGGCTTGGCCGAACACGAACTCGACTGGGGCGGGACCACCTGGCACTTCGCCAACGAGGGCAATCTCGCCGCATTCCGGCAGAATCCGGAGGTCTACGCGCCGCGCTTCGGCGGGCGTTGTGCCTTCGCCATGTCGGAGGGACTGTCGGTCGAGGGCCAGCCGCAGTTCTTCGTCATCCACCGCGACCGGCTGTATCTGTTCGCCAATGCCGGCAATCGCGTTGCGTTTCTAACCGATCCGGATGGCTATGCCGTTGAGGCGACGCGCCAATGGGCGGAGGTCGTGCGCAGCGAACCATGAAATCGGGTGGTCATATATATGTGTTGCGCCCCCATCCGCCCTTCGTGATCACCTGTGTGCTTGGAAAGTCGGCATGCACTCGTGTATCGGTGAGGCGGGGCTCTCAACCGATTCGTGCGTTCGCGATCGGTGCCGTACCTGCCGGGCAGGCGCACATATGCTGACAGCGCGCCTGTTTCGGGAAGGGGTATCCCGGGAGCCTGACATCTTCGAACCGGAGCCTTACCGCCATGACGGATGCGTCGGATATCACCGCGCTCGACCTCGCAGCGCTTCTCGCCAGCCGCGTCTGCCACGACATCATCTCGCCCGTCGGTGCCATCACCAACGGCCTTGAGGTGCTGGAGGAAGAGAGCAACGAGGAGATGCGCAGCTTCGCCATGGACCTCATTCGCAAGAGCGCGCGGCAGGCCTCGGTGAAACTGCAGTTTGCCCGGCTTGCCTTCGGGGCGGCCGGATCGGCCGGCGCCGAGATCGACCTTGGCGACGCCGAAAACGTCGCCCGCGGCTTCATGGCCGGCGAGAAGGCCAACCTCGAATGGACGGCCACACGCGTGCTGATGGCCAAGAACAAGGTCAAGCTCCTCTTGAACCTGGTGCTCGTCTCCATCCATGCCGTGCCGCGCGGCGGTACGATTCATGTCACTGTGACGGGCCCTGCCGACAAGCCGGCGTTCAGCCTGAGGTGCAGTGGCACCAACGCGCGCATTCCGCCGAATTTCGAGGATCTGATCTCCGGCCGCTTGGGCGAGATCAATCCCGACGCGCATATGATCCAGCCGATTTACGCCGGGCTCCTCGCCCGTGCGGCTCAGATGACGGTTTCGGTCGCCAAGATTGACGACGACGTCGAATTTCGCGCCGAACCGGTCGCCGCTGTCGTCGAAGTGTGACCGCGCATATGGCTCATGCCGGGCCGTGTCGCGGCCGACGCCGACCGGTGTCGGGTGCGGAATTCCTGTGGGGCGAAGTACAGAGACCGGTTCATATCGGCGACGTCGCGCAACCCCGGGGCGTTAACGGATAGAAATCTTCGAATTTCATAAAAGCTGCATATGGTTCATTTCGACTAACCGAGAACCGCGCATTCCGCGTATTGCCGCGGCTCCGGCGTCCGCTGGGCACATCTGCGCAAGACTTGTCGACTGACGCGATAACTACCTACGAAGTTTCAATAAATCGCCTGGTGCCGGCAGCAAATATCGGCTGCGACCAGCGTTGCCGTCTTGCGCCGTTATCGTAAAGCCCGAACTTCCAATGGCAATTGTCTCTTAACTGTTTGGCCCGATACTCGCTCATGATGATGCGATAGTCCGCACCCAAGCGGAAACGTGCGCGACCGAAGGACAGGGCAGAGGCCATGGATGATCTTCTGCGAGAATTTTTGACCGAGACGAATGAGAGCCTCGATGTAGTCGACGTCGAGCTCGTCAAATTCGAGCAGGATCCCAACAACGCGAAGATTCTCGACAATATCTTCCGTCTCGTTCACACCATCAAGGGCACCTGCGGCTTCCTCGGCTTGCCGCGCCTTGAGGCGATTGCCCACGCGGCTGAGACGCTGATGGGTAAGTTCCGAGACGGCGTTCCGGTCACCGCGACGTCCGTCAATCTGGTGCTGGCCTCGATCGACCGCATCAAGGGTATCGTCGCCGATCTTGAAGCCAGCGAACAGGAACCTGCCGGTTCGGACGTCGATCTCATCAAGGAACTGGAACACATGTCGGAAGGCGGGGCGGAAGCTGCCGCCGCTGCTGCTGCCGCTGCTGCCAGCCCGGCCAAACCCGCCGCGCCCAAGCCTGCGGCCGCTGCCGAGCCACCGACCCATACCGAGGGTACGCTCGTCTTCCAGATCCTGGAGCGCCAGCTGAGGCCGGGCGAAGTCTCGCTCGACGAACTGGAGCGCGCCTTCCGCGAAACGCCGGTCGAGCAGCCGCCCGAGGATACCGGGCCGATCATCGTCAGAACGGAAGAGCAGCAGGCCAAGGCCAACGCCAAGTCAGCGGCCAAGGCCGCAGTCGCCGAGCGCCGCGAGGCGCGCGACAAGGACAAGGAAAAAGAGAAGGATCCCGCCGAAAGCGAGACCAAGGGCTCGGTCGCGTCGCAGTCGATCCGTGTCTCCGTCGATACCCTCGAGCACCTGATGACGATGGTGTCGGAACTGGTGCTGACCCGCAACCAGCTCCTCGAAATCGTGCGTCGGCACGAGGACAGCGAATTCAAGGTGCCGTTGCAGCGGCTCTCCAACGTGACTGCCGAACTGCAGGAAGGCGTCATGAAGACGCGCATGCAGCCGATCGGC
>JARLIT010000154.1 GCA_031291575.1 Ancalomicrobiaceae bacterium | reverse complement strand
GGTGAGCGCGCCGCCCTGGTTCGACGTCGCCGTGGTGCCGTTGGCTTTGGTAAAGGTGAGGCTGCCGGTAAAGCCGGCGCTGGTCAGCCCGTAGGAGAGATTGCCGGCGAGCGAACTGTCATAGGCGAGATTGACTGTGGCATAGCCTTTGGCGGTGATCGGTGCGTTGATGTTGAGCGCGCCGGATGCGACGAGGCTGAGACTGGCTCCGTTTTCGACCGTCATGGCGCTGGCCACGGTGAGCGGCGCGCCGGCGCCCGCCATCCGAATGGTGAGGTTGCCGGTCACATCGACGGCCTGATCTATGGTGAAGCTGGTTCCTCCGGCGATGTAGCTGACGCCTGCGCCGGCAAGCGCTGCCAGCACGCCCGACGCCGCGGTGTCCGTTCCCGCGACGGTTGGCGCGTCGCTCGCGTGCGGGGCCTGCGAGAACAAAGTCGCCGAGGTCACGACCCTAAGCGCGTTGCCGTAGAGATCGACGCCGGCAATGCTGCCGACGGTTCCCTGAGCCAGCGTCGCTGCGTCGACCGCCCGGGGGCCGGTGGCGACCGTCGCCAGGATGGTCGCGCCGGGCGCATAGGTACCCGCCGCGACGAAGGCGTAATAGACGCCATTGGCCCCGGTCGTCGCCGTGGCGATCTGCTGGCCGCCAGCATCGAGCGACACGGTGACAGCGCCAGTCTGCCCGCTCGACGCGATCGTATTGCCCGCGTCCTTGTAGACCGTTCCGGAAACCGCCTGGACGCCATTTGCGAAGATTGACGTCAGATAGGGATAGAGGCCGGCGCCCGCGCCCCAGTCTGCCGACTGGAAGCCGGACGGGAGCGCGCCCTGCAACTGCGCCGTGGTCAGGCCGGTTGCGGTGACGATCTGGCCACTGAGGTTCTGTCCGACACCGGTTCCGGTTCCGCTCGTCTCCGTGTTCCAATAGACGTTGGCGGTCTGGATCGAGGTCGAGCCGTTGGTCTGGCCGAGGAACCCGCCAACATGGTCGAAAGCTGGATAGAGCGTTCCGCCCGTGACTGCGCCCATCGCATAGGCGTTGCTGATGCTGAACGTGCCGCCGGCTCCGCTATAGGCGAGGCCAATGAGGCCACCCTCTGTCGAGAATTCGGGTCCGGTCACCGCACCGGTGGCGAAGACATTGCCGATGTTGACCGTGTTCGTTGAAACGCCCACAACGGTCATCATGCCGATCAGACCGCCATTGTAGCTGTTGCCGATAACCGCGCCGGTGGCAAAGGCGTTGGTCAGCGTGATTTGGCTGTAGGGTGAGGAGGCGCCCTGCGTGTCGAATTCGCCAATGAGGCCGCCGGCGGCGCTGCTGGAAATGGCTGAGACCATTCCGGTCGCGTAGACGCTGTCGATCGAGAGTGGCTGGCCAGTCGCGATGGCGCCGCCCAACAACCCGCCAGCGATGGCGTTTGCTCCTCCCGTTACGGTACCGGTCGCATAGGCGTTGGAGATGGTCAGGGTGCCTGTCTGACTACCGGCCGTGTAGGCAAAACCGATCAAGCCACCGACGTAGGAGGCGGCGCCGGTCGCGACCACTGGACCGGTCGCATGAACGTTGCTGACGGTGACCGACGTCGTCCCGGTGACCTTCGCCTCCCCGATCAATCCACCGATATAGGCGCTGACGCCGCTGCCGGTCACCGAAGTGCTGGCATAGGCATCGATCACCGTGGGATTCGTCCCTGAGCCATTGGGGGCCAAATATCCGACGAGCGCCCCGACCTTCGCCTGATCGCCGCGCCCCACCACCCTGCCGCCGACAAGGCCGATATCGCGCACGGTCCCGCTGAGCGCGCCGATCAGGCCGACGTTTGCGGATGTGTCGGAGTTATCGATCGTAAGGCCGGAAATCGTGTGGCCGAGGCCGGTCAGCGTGCCGGCGAAACTCGTCACCGGCGAAACGATAAAGCTCGTCTGCGAGGCGTCGACGTTGCTCGCCAGCGCAAAGGTGCCGGAGGAGGAGGAGTTGAGATTGGCCAGGTCCCCAAACGCATAGAGGAGCGTGTAGGCCGTGCCGTTGATGGTCAGCGCCTGCGCTCCGGGCGTGCCGGTGAAGTCGACGCGGCCGGCAAAGCCATTCGGGCCGAGCCCGAAGCTGTAGTCGCCGAGCGTGCCGCCGTCGTTCGTCGTCAGCGTCAGCCCGCCGGTGCCGGCGATCGTGACGGTCGCGTTGATGGCGATCGAGTGATAGGCATCGAGCGTCAGGGTATTGGCGCTCCACGTCAGGGCAGAGGCGATGGTGATATCGCCTCCTTGAGTGCCGGACGTGCCGGTGGAGATGGTGACATTGGCGTTGGCGAGCGCGGTCTGCAGCGTCGCGACATTGATGATGCTATCGTCGCCCGAGGCGGTGAAGCCCGGCGACGTGGCATCCGCAGCCGACGAGATCGTCACATTGTAGGGATCGAGCAGCAGGGTGCCGGTCTTGCCCATCGGCGCAGTCAGGACGGTGAGGCCGGCATAGGCGAGGACGCCGTGGCTGGAGACTTCCACCGCGCCGCCGTCGCCTGCAAGCGGGCCGCCTTTGGCCGAGATCCAGCCGGCGTATTCGGTCCGGCTGTCCGACCAGACGACGACCGTTCCGCCGTTGCCGGCGAGGGTTGCATCTGCCTTGATCGTGGTGGCGCTGTCGATGGTCGTCGTAGCGGCGTGCGTGAGCGTGCCCTTGCCCTCTCTGTCGCCACCGATCTTGATGCTGCCGCCCCCGAGCTTGCCCGAAGCGTCGATTACGGCGCCGGTCAGCTTGATGTCGCGCCCCGTGACCGTGATCTTGCCGCCCGTGCTGTTGGGCGAGGCAACGTTCAGCTTGCCGGAAACGGCTACAGTGCCGTTGTCGCCGTCGAGCGTGATATTGCCGTCGGTGCCCGAGACGTTTCGCGCCTCGACGATGCCCGATAGGTTGATGGCCTGCCGCGCCATGTCGCGCGCCTGTGCCGCCTTGATCTCGACGTTGCCGCCATTGGCAACAATCTTGCCGGAATTGGCGATGAGCGCGCTGGTTCCAGGCGCGTTGGTCGGCACGCCGACCTGCAGGAAGCCGTCGCCGGAAAAGTCGAGGGTGGCAACCTCCCCGGAGCCGAGCCCGACCCGGCCGAGCGGAACCGAGAGCGTGCCCGAATTTGACACCGTGCCGCCGATCAGCGCCGCGTAGCCGCCGGGGCCGACGGTGATGGTGCCGGCGTTGGTCACGGGATTGGAGATATCGTTGCCGGTGAGTGTCCGCTTGCCGGCGATGAAGTCGGCGTCCGAAATCCCGAGCGTCGTGGCGACGAAGCCGGCCCCGGCATCGACCGTGCCGGTCGAGGTGATGGAGATGCCGTTCGGATTGACGAGCATCAGCTGACCCGTCGTGGTCAGGCTGCCGGCGATGGTGGAGGTGGTCGTGCCGGTGACGCGGGCCAGCATCGCCGACGCTGTCGACGGCTGCACGACAGCGACCGAATTCCCCGCCCCGATCGAGAACGACTGCCAATTGGTGATCGCCGTGCCGGAGGTCTGATTGATGATCAGCTTGTTCGGCGCGGTCTGATTGATCGAGACGGTGCCGGAAATCACCGTGCCGCCGGTCGGCAGGCTCTGCGCGACGGCGTGATTTGGGATGCCGGCCAGGATCAGCAAGGTCGAGGTCAGCGCGGTCGAGGCCAACAACGAGACAGATCCGCGGCGTCGGGACGTGACAGGACGGTTCATGGCGGGCCTCAGAACTGAATTGCGCTGGAAATGGTGAAGCGGTCGCCGGCCCGAATGCCGTCGGCGCGATATTGGTGGCCCCATTCGAGCGACAGGCTGGCCTGATCGAGGATGCCGCTGAAATAGTTCTGGTTTTGGCTGCCGGGCGGGCTCGGCGCTGCGCCGATCCGCAAGCCCAGTCCGAGGGTGCCGGCCGTGGTCTGGCGTCGCTCGACCGATGTCGGCCGCATTAGCCAGACGCTGCCGACATCGCCGAAGGCGTAGGGGTTGACGCTCGCCGCGCCCGTCGTTGCATCGACCGTCCAGGGCGACGAAAGTTCCGCCCGGCCGACAAGACCACTGTCGCCTTGGAAAGTGCCGGCATCGAAGCCCGAAATGCCGTTGCCGCCGACGAGGCCGATCTGTTCGGCGCGGAGCAGCGGCTTGCCGAAGGAGGTCTGGGCGCGCGCGAAGAGATCAAACCCCAGGTGGTCGGTGAGGAGTTGGCCGTAATGGCCGGATATCTCGACCTTTTGGAATGAAGCGTCGGCCCCTTGCCGCGAGAGTGGCAGCAGAGGCGTCGCGGACGCCGCATCGCGAGCGCCCAAACCGTCGATTCCGAGCGAGGCGATGATGCGGCCGGAGAGAAACCCGCCCCAGAGCGTCACGCCGGAGATCTCGGCGGTGTCGCGCAACACGCGCAGCCGGTCGAGCGAGATCGGCGCGGCGACCGGCGCGATCGACGACAGTCGTTCCTGCTCGATGTCGAAGGCGGCTTCGTTGGAGATATTGAAGGCCCGCGAGCGCACCAACGCGTATTTCAGGCGGGCCGAGAGCCGTTCGAACTCCGAATAGAACTGCTGGCCGGCGGCGGGATTGGGGGCGGAATCCGTGCGGATCGCTTCGAAGTTGGCGCTCCAGCCGTCGATCCCCAACGGAATGACGACGCCCGCCGACACCTGCCGGTTGGTCGGCCGCGGCGAGAAGTAGTTGTTGGTACCCGTCGAGAAGGGATCGCCGCCGATCTGCGCATAGATCTGCTCGCCGGCGCCGAGCGCCGAATTCAGCTGCAACGCCAGGGTCGGTGTCACTCCGCCAAGCGAGGCTCCAACCGTATTGTCGATCGAGAAGGAGCCGGTGACCAGCTTGTGGCGGGCCTCGATAATCAGCACGCTGCCGCCCGGTTGCTTGCCCGCAGCCAGTGTCGATTTCATCAATACGCCCGGCGTATCGCCAGCCAGCACAAGCGCACGTTCGATCTCGGCCAAGGTGATCGATCTGCGTCCGACGACGGGCGCCAGCACGGCCTCGATGCGCGATTTGACCAGGGACGGCAGGTCCTTGGTTTCGATTCGCTCGACGAAGCCGCCGATGACGACGATCCTGAGCCTTCCGCCGTCCTTCAGCTTCTGCGCCGGCACGATGACGCGCGTCAGCACGTATCCGGCGCGGCCGTAGGCCGCCTCAAGGCCACGCGCCGCCTTGAATATGTCGGCAACAGTGACGGTTCTGTCCACCAGCGCCGCCTTGAACGCCGCCCTGGCCGTGGCGACACCGGCATCTGCGTCCGCGACGTCGCCGGCGGGCGCTTCGAGTGCGACACCGGCCAATCGCACCTTCAGCCGGTCCGCCCCCTTCGGGGCTTCCGGCCCCGACAATTCCGGGATTGCGACCTCTCTTGGGTTTGCCGGTGCCGGCGGACGTACGGACGCCGGCGTGATCTGCGAGGCCGTCTGCGCAAGGGCGCCGGACACGCCGAGGCAGAGCATCAAAGATGCGGCCGCCAAACCCCGTTCCAAGAGATGTCGGATCATTGCAGGACCAGGTTCCAAATCGTGACGAGGGATCCACTGTCTGCGCAGAAATCGGCGACGCCGCACCGCGACCGGTCGTGGGCGAAAATGGCCAATCGCCGATTTGCGACCTCCGCAAATTCACATATTTCTCGTTTTCACGCAATATGAGCATTCTGAAATTGGGGCGTTTCCGGTCCCGAACGCCGTCGTGCGGCGCGCTATACGGCCCGAAATTGTGCCTTTCTGCCGATCTTTCTCATCACCGTAGCGGCGACGCTTCCAAAAAAGGTCGCTCGGCACACCGCCGAAGGCAGGCTTGCGGATCTTGCGCCGTATCTTTCCGCCGGCCCGACGGAGGAGGGCGATCAGCGGCTCTGACGACGCGCGACGGCTGTAACTGGCGATCAGACGATGCCCTAGTGGTCCGACTCCGACATTTGCATCCCACTTGCCGCGCGCTCTTACGCAAATGTCGGAGTCCCAGGACCACTAGCAATTCATCGATTCTAGTGGAGCTTTGAATTTGACATTTGAGTTCGGCCGCGCTGCTCCCTGGGACTCAAATGTCAAATTCGCTCCACTAGACGATCGACTGGCGCGGTGGCTGGGGTGGGGCGAAGCCACCAATGACGATCATGCTGATGGCAACCGATCCGAGCACGACAGCCATGAAGGACCCTGGCCCAGCCCCGGCCAACAGCGGCAGCAAGGCCACCGGCAGCAGCGACGACACCAGCCGCGTCACGCCCCAGGCGGTCGCCGTCGCCGTTGCTCGAACGGATGTGGGGATGATCTCGGCCGCATAGATGCTGAGGACCGGCCCGAAAATCGCCCCGAGGGTCAGGAAGGCGCAGGCGCTGAACAACAACAGCGTGACATCATCGGCAGCCGTGAACAGGAGACCGCACACAATCAGCAGGGCACCGCACAGGTAGAGCGCCGTGCGCCGCTCGAAGCGCTCGATCATCACCGATGCGCATAGGGTCCCGCAGGTGCCGCCAAAACTGGATGTCGCGACCAGAAGCAGCGATGTGCCGAGATCCAGGCCTTTCGCCCGCAGAACCAAACCCATCATGATTGGAAACACAATCGTGGGAACCGCGCGCAGCGCGTACAGCACGAAGATGACTGCAAGACGTTGTCGCAACTGGATGCCTGGCTCCACCCCGACCGCGGTCAAAGTCGGGGCCGCCGCGCCATATTCGGCTGCCGGAGCACCGCCCGAGACAGCAGGCGTTGGCGTCAGTCCGCCGAGCCGCGACAGCGCCCGTCGGGCCGCCGCAAGCTGTCCGCGCGCGGCAAGCCAGCGAGGAGATTCCGGCACGAGCCAAAATCCGATACTGCAAAAAATCGCAGTGGCCGCACAGCCGATGAGGGCGATGCGCCAGGCATCAAACGCGCCGCCGTCCGATCCGAACACGGTGACGCCATCCAACCGATAGACGACAAACACGACTGCCGGCGCACCGAGAAAGCCGAGCGCGTCGGCCCATAGGATGATCCGCGCCCGCAGCCTCGGCGCCAGGATATCGGTCAGCCAGGCGGTCATCAATGGCGGATAGGCGCCAAGCGCGACGCCGGACAGGAAGCGACAGGCGATCAACAGCCAATAACTCTGGGTGATGGCAGCAACGGCCGAGAAGACCGCGACCATCGCCATGGAGAGTTGCATGGCCCCGCGCCGGCCATAGCGATCGGCCAGTAGGCCAAACAGCGGCGCGCCGACAATCCCGCCGGCAAACACTGATCCCAACAGAATCGATTGTCCCCAGGTCGGTACGAACGCCATCCTGTCCGGGAAACTCGTGGAGAACACAGCGTTGAGCGCAAGTTCGCCAATGTCGATAAACAGTCCAAGAGCGGCAATCAACGCAGTCGCAAAATGCATCCGACCGAAGCGCAAATGATCGAGCGCCTTGCCAATGTCTTGAGCGTTTGCCGCTTCAAGCATTCGCGCTCCCATACAGTAAGACTGCAACCATCTTGCGATAACGTTCTTCCAAATCGTCGCCGGCAACAGGAGGAAGGGATTGATTGGTGCCGCGCGCGCCATCGGCAACGACTTGGGCCAATTCCGCTGGCGTCACATCAGGCTTGAGCGTCAGCCGCCCCGCCTGCTGCAATTCGACGACGATGTCGGCCAACTGAGCCTGGAAGGTGATCGCCGCCCCGACCATCAGGTCGCGGCAGCGCCGAAAGGCTTGGTCATTGATTTCCGTCGCATGTGGCGAAGCCATCAGCAGACGGCGATTCTCGCCGTATCGGATATTGATGATGGTGGTGATAACGTCGATCGCGCTTCCGCCTTCCGCGAGCTTTTCCCGACCGGCATCAATGCCCCGTTTGATGGCTGTGATGTTGGCTTGCTCGATGAGGAAGCGGAAGGCTTCTTCCTTGTTGCTGAAGTAGTTATAAAGTGTTCGCCGTGTGATATCGACTGCCTTGGCAAGGCCGGCCATATTCAGCTGATCATATCCGTGATCCAGAAAGGCTTGTGTCAGGCGTCTGGTAAAATCCGGGCGAGGAACCATTTGATGAGACATTAAACACTTCTTCCAAAACCATGCCTACGGTCGTTTTCGCGAGACTAGTCTCGATGCGGGCGATTATCGCTCGCATCTACAATCGCCAGGCAACAGCATTGAATGCCGCTTCGATTATCGCAAGTTTTCCCAGCTGATATTTGTAATAGTCATCGCGGAACTCTGTCGATAGCCACAGAGTCGATTTCCCCCGGCGCCCGATCCAGCCGATGGCGCCAAGTTCTTCTGCGTCACGCAACTTGCGACCCAAATGCGTACGCGACAGTTTCAGGCGCTCTGATATTTCCGCGATCGATGTGATGCTGGTGAGGACGCGCTCGGCGCCGGCATCGGTCGGCTGCGATCCGAGGATAAGCCAGTCCATGACGAGACCGCCGTTGTTGAGCCAGGTGAACAGCGAAAATGACGCCTTGGGAACGCGCATGTTCGTCGAGGATAGCAGACGGTTCGCAAGTTCCGGCTGAAGGAATGCTGTCGATAGCGGGTTGCGTTTAAATAGCATTTTGCGGGATCCGCCATCAAACAGGTCCAGAATTTCCAGGTGGAGTACCATCCAGAATGTTATAGCGGCAACGGCAGCGTCGGACAGGTTGATATATCGTATCTTTGTCTTGTCCATTCCAGAACGATACTGTGCAATCCCGTAGTTGACCATCTCTTTGAGAAAGGCATGCGCTGTGTGACGCGCCGATATCTTCTCCGCTTCAACCAAAGCAAGAAACGCCCTCGAATGGAGCCCGACGCCTTCGCCCATTTCGCCACGGAAATAGATCGCCATCGTCGCATGAGCGAGCAGCCAGCGCTGCTGCGTTGCAAAAACCGCTGCCAGTCGCGGGTCGGCCTCGTACCGCTCAACGAACGCGCGGGCGAGCTTGCGGACGATCGACTCCAAGTCCGAGTGCACGATCATCTGGTCGAACGACAGAGGCATCGGATAGGTCTCGCCGATCTGAACAGGTCCGGCCGATCCGATCATTGGATTTCGGCCTCGTGCATAGCACCGCGAGGAGCGGCGTGTGGTTGAAGTAGGCCCGATCCGGTGTCTGCCGGTCAAGGCCGCATGGGGCGGTTCACTTCAGTCGCGGCCCAACGCGCCGGTGACCGCTTGAGGTCGATCATCGTGTTGCAGCGTTGCAAACCAGGGTGACGGAGAATGAGAAGAAACCGATGCGCCTCTACAGGATGGTCATGGAAGGTGTCACCGATCTCGAAGGCCTTCTGAGGGGCGGATCGGCAGGCATACGCATCCACATTTGTGGTATTCCCGCTGGTCGATGCTGTGATTGGCCAGGCCGACAAGGGCTGAAATTGTACCGAATGTAAGACCGGTTGACACAAGAAACGTCGTATAGATCCCGTCCCGCGGCTCGAACTGAAAGAGCTTGGTCCG
>JARLIT010000153.1 GCA_031291575.1 Ancalomicrobiaceae bacterium | reverse complement strand
CGCCGAGTGCATTCTGCGTTCAGCGGCTCAAGGTCAGACAAATTATGACGGATTGATTGCCGCGGCGGCTGATCAGCTTCAGATGGCCCTATCAATGTTCACCTGAGCATTCTTGGCTTGATGTTGAACCCGGTTATTCTTTCGATGTTAGAAAAAGTCATTAAGCGTAACGTGCGACATCATAAAAAGACGGACTCATGAACTTTCAATCTGCATTGCTGTTGCCGGCGGTGAAGATCCATACAGAAGACGGCGACGCATCGTTGGAATACGGAAGGGCCCCGTTTGGAGCCCTTTTGCTTTTCAGGTTGTGGGGTCAGAACGATTGATCGTCGACTTCGGTGTCGGCTCGTTGGGGCGGTCGGTGCTGGCATGCAGATGCTGCTCGCGGCTGATCTCGAACAACTGGACGCTGTAGTGAGCGCCGATTTGTTCTCGGAGGTCGTCGAGGAGTTCGAATACCGCGAGGGCCTGCTCTGGGGTCCAATAGGCCGGGATTTTGAAGTTGATGTTGGTTGGCAGGCCGGGCGATGGGTTTGATTGTTTGGTTTTCATGGCTTGGCCGCCCGGCGTTGTCGTCCTCGCTTTTCGGAACGTTCGGTTGCTTCTTTGAGGCGGTATGATTCGCCATCGATTGCGATGATCTCGGCATGGTGGACGAGGCGATCGATCAAGGATGCGACACATGCTGCGGTGGGGAAGACCTCGCGCCATTCGGCGAACGGACGATTGGTGGTCACCAGGGTGCTCTTGTGCTCATAGCGGCGCGAGATGAGCTCGAACAGCAGATCGGCATGGCGGTTTGAGTAGGAGAGATATCCGACCTCATCGATGACCAGAAGTGTCGGGTTGACGTAGTGGCGCAGCCTGCGTCGCAGCGCTGAATCGCTATCGAGCGCGGCGATGTCGCCCAACAATTGACCTGCGGTTGTAAACAGCACGGTGTGACCGTGGATGACGGCCTGATGGGCAATATTTTGCGCCAGGGTCGATTTACCGATTCCGTTTGGGCCGACCAGGATTGCGTTGGTGGCCTCGTTGAGGAATTCGAGCGACATCAGGGCTTCGATGGCGGCTTGATCGCAGTATTTTGGCCATGTCCAATCGAAGTCGCACAGCGGTTTGAAGCGACCGATACGGGCCTCTTTGAGGCGGCGCTCGAGGCTGCGACGTGCTCGCTCCTTCTCCTCCCATTCGATGAGATTGTGGAGCCATTCGGCTGCGGCGGCGTCGTGCCAATGGGCGAGCAGGCCGTGGAGGCCCAGCGCCTTGGCTCTGGCATGCAGGGCATCGAGGTTATTCATCGGAAGTCCTCTTGAGTTGGTCATAGAGCTCGAGCCTGGGCGATCTGACGGGAACGTCGCGGGCCTGGATATGTTCGGGCAGATTGACGGCGATGGGAGGCGGTTGTTGGCGATCATGGCGACGTCGTTCAAGTGCGAGGCGGACGGCACTTGGGTTAGGCGCGTTATTGTCGATTGCCTCGACGATGGCGGTTTGCAACTCGGCTGCGCCGTAGCGATCCAACAGCCGTAGCAATGCGCCGGTGATTGAGCCGAGATTGCTGCCGCGCTCGGCGGCGCGTATCAGCAAGGTCTTGCTGGCGGGCGCCGCATGAGAGAGGCGGTCGGCGCCGCGGTGCTGGCGGGCGGCATGTTTCTGCTCGACCAGGGCCTGGATATGGACGGCGTCCTCGATTTGGGCGCCCTTGTCGTAACAGCGTCGATGACGGGCGAGGATGTGCTGGCCGTCGACAATGCGCACCTCGTCGGGATCGGCGAGCACGGTGAGCGGGCGCCGCACGTGGGTGTGGGGGATGGAATAATCATTCAAATCGAAACGGACATACGGCGTCTTGCCGGCGGTGACGGCCCCCCGCTCGAGCAGCGGGTAGGCGTTGTCAGGCAACTTCATCAGAAGATGCGCTTCCGCGGCGAAGGCCTCGCGAACGCTGAGGGTATTTTGTTCGGGGCATGCTCGATCCGCTGCCAGGCCGCGGCACCAGACATCGGCCTGAGCATTGAGGTCATCCAGATCAGCAAATTCGCGGGCCGCAAAGAAGCCGGCGCGAATGTATCGAATTGCACGTTCGACCCGACCTTTTTCATTTCCCCTGGCGACGGCGACAGGACGCGGATCAAATCGATAGCGTCCAGCAAACTCGAACAGGGTGGGATGAAAGCGGATGACGTTACCTTGGCGCTCCAGCACGGCGCTTTTGAGATTATCGTAGAGGATGACCTTTGGGACCCCGGACCATGCCTCAAAGGCCTCGACATGGCCGCGCAGGAAGTTCTCCATGCGGGCATTGAGGAAGAAGCGCAGGAAGATCTGGCGCGAATAGCTCAGCACCATGACGAAGGCCATCAAGGGACGGCGGGCGCGGCCGATCACGAGATGACCGAAGTGTGCCCAGTCGACCTGGGCCTGCTCGCCCGGCAGACTGCGCAGGCGCAAAAAGGCTTCGGCCTTTGGACGTGGTCGCAGGCATGCGATGAGATGCCGGAAGTGATGGGGGCTGCCGCGGTAACCGCGTTCGTGCACCATCACGTACAGCCTGCTGGCGGCCAGCATTGGAAACTTTTCCAAGGTCTGGTGGATGAAGGGCAGGTAAGGATCGATCCGCGACGGGCGCGGCCGCAGGCTGATAGGTGGCAGACCGGCTCGGGCGAGCACCCGCTTCACCGTTCCACGATTTAGGTTGAGCTGCCGGGCGATGGTGGTGGGCGGCCATTTCTCGACGTGGAAATAGCGCAGGATTTGAGCCTCGCATTCAGGGGAGATCGTCATAATCGCGGCGTCCTCGGTGAGGTTGGGTAACGTGTCGAGGGACCCGGCGGCGACGTAAGAACCCTTGGCGAACAAACTGCGAGCAGCGGAACCCGCACCAGTGGCAGTGCCATGCCCATCGTCTTGCGTCAGGGGAAGGTGAAGGTTCATTTGCTGTCACCGCCGAGCCCGGTAACACCAAATCATCCGGTGGCGGCGGCGGTGAACCCTGATGCGTCACATTCTTTTGCCGCGCCCGATAGCGATGGGCACGCAGCGCATGGGCAACGCGACCACGGCGGCTGGTTTGGTAGCGCTGACCGGCCTCGCGTAGCCCCTCGCGCCGGACGATTTGCGCACAGCCGCCGGCACAATAGATCTGGCCGCGATCGCAGCAGCTGCAGATGAGTACTTGAGTGCGGCAACGGGCACACAGAAAGAAACGCGCAGGATTTGCGTCCGTCCCTTCGGGCTCCGGACGTGGACGATGTCTGCAACGAGTGAGATACTGTCCCCGCATTCGTGCTCTGCACGGTGTGGGGCATGGCGCCGATGTTAGACTTGGCCGTTTGGATCGGCGCCATGCCTGTCTTCCCAATCCGACAGGTTATTACGCCGTCTTTCTCTGACGTGTCAGCACGCCCGACGCCGGCTCTGATGAATACGTGCTGGAATGGATCAGATGCGCGGGGCCCGGCGCGAGAATGACAACGAGCCCGTCCCGGTGCAAATTCCGGAAGCCTCCAGCCCCGATCCGATCGAGCGTGCCGCCGTGCTCGGGCCAATCAAGGCCAAGCCCTTCGGGTGGCCGCGAAGACGCGGCCAGCCTTGACAGCCCCTGCGCGCGGCGGCTGTGCGATTTGGCGGTCGGGACGGAAGAATGCTCGCGGCGCGGGTCGAACAAAAGAATGACACCTACCTACACAATCTCCAAAGAGATTGCCGATCTTTGCCGCGCCCCACCAGCGTCGCCATGTTCGGTATCAATCCTGACCGCCGTTCACACCATCGAAGGCCGTTGCCAGGCAGGTCTCGATTCCGTCGTTCCAGCCTACGCCCATTGGCGGCTTGCCGACATGCCGCGGTATCTGACGGCGGAGCAGGTCAATCGGCTGATCGCGGCGTGTGATGGCGAAGCGACTGCGAGCCGGCGCGATCGAGCAATCGTCCTGCTATTGGCACGGCTCGGGCTGCGGGCCGGCGACGTGGCGCAACTCCGTCTCGTCGACATCGAGTGACCGACGGGCTCGCTGCGGGTCTCGGGCAAGTCGCGCTATGAAGTCCGCCTGCCGCTTCCACAAGACGTTGGGGATGCGATCGCTGCCTATCTCGAATGTCGGCCTTCCGCCGGTCAGAACGATCGCGTGTTTCTGCGCACGATCGCTCCATGCTGGCCGTTTCGGAATGGTGACGGCATCTCGTCGGTAGTGAAGCGCCTCATGAAGCGGGCCGGCGTCGTGACGCCGGTCAAAGGAGCGCACGTCCTGCGGCACACGGCGGCGACCGAGATGCTGCGCCATGGCGTTCCGCTCGAGAAGATCGGCTTGGTCCTTCGGCATCGCGGCATCGACACGACGGCCTATTACGCCAAGGCCGATGTCGCACTCTTGAAGCAAGTCGCTCAGCCCTGGCCGGAGGCGCTTTGATGCTGAACGCCGTCAAAACTTACCTCACCCTGCGCCGTGCCACGGGCTTTGCGATGCTGAATGCGGAATACCT
>JARLIT010000152.1 GCA_031291575.1 Ancalomicrobiaceae bacterium | reverse complement strand
CCCCCGGGTTCGCATTCGAACGGTCGGGAGCGCAACGCGGCCGAGGTCATGGCTCGGCGCGGAGTGCCGTCGCCTCGACTTCGACCAGGAATTCGGCCCGCGTGAAGCCGGAGATGATGACGAGCGTCGACACCGGCCGGGGATCGCGGGTGTAGCGGTCTCGTACCGCCATGTAGATCGGAAAATCCTCGCGCCGGGTGACAAACCCGTTCAAGCGGACGACGTCGGAGAAGTCCATGCCCGCCTCGGCGAGGATGGCCTTGATCGCCTCGAAGCAGATGACCGCCTGGGCCTCTATATCGGCCGGGACGGTGTCGTCGATACCGATGCCGAGCTGGCCGGAGGTGACGAGCAGGCGGCCGGCAGCCGGCAGCGACAGGCCGTGGCTATAGGCGCCGAAGGGTTTGCGCACGCTTTCCGGATTGTGGACTTGCTTCATTGGCCTCCACCCCGTTCGTTCCGATGTGTCATGTCTTCAAGACCGGCGTCGTCATTGCGCGCGGAGCGATCCTATCTGAGCAAATTTCCGCTTGCTCTTGCCTTCACTCCGTCTCAGAACCGCTCCATCGCGTCGCCGACCTCTTTGAGGAAGCGGGCGCGGGTATCCGGCGTCGAGTTGTTCATGTCATAGTGCGCCAGGAACTTGACCGATCCCATGGGATTGATCTGCGCCCTCAACACCCGCTTGACGATCTTCTTCGGCGGATTGCCCGCGAGAAACGCTCCTAGCTGCGTACTGCCGTAGGTCAAGACAGCACCGAGCTTCTTGATATGCTGCAGCCGCGACCGCAACTTGCCATCAGCCAAGTCAAACGACACGCCCGGCAGCCAGACGCGGTCGAAATACCCCTTCAGCATCGCCGGGAAGCCGAAGTTCCAGACCGGCGTGACGATGACCAGCGCTTCCGCCGCGTTCAGGCGGTCGCAGTAGCCCGACACCTTCGCCCGGTTGTCCGGGATCGTATGATAGATGAGCCGGTCCTCGCGCGACATCACCGGATCGAAGCCCTCGGCGTAGAGGTCACAGTCGTCGACGTCGTGGCCGGCGCGGACGAGCGCCTCGCGCGCCTTGATGTGGAGAGCCGCGCCATAGCTTGCTTCGACCGGATGCGAGAAAACGAGCAGCACCTTCATTCGGCCGCCCTCAGCGCGGCGAGCCCCTGGAACAGGTAGGTCTTGCCGGCGGTGAAATCGAAGTCCGGATTGTCCCAGGCGATCATCTTGCCGGGGTTCAACAGTCCCTTCGGATCGGTGGCGCGCTTGAACTCCAGCTGCACCGTATCGGTCTGCTTCATACCGCCCTCTTCCAACGTGTAGCGGTGCGGGTTGAACACCGGGCAGCCGTTGTCCTCGAAGATGCGGATGATTTCCTCGAGCCGCTCCTCGGTCGTGTAGCGCACTAAGGGCAGGTTGGAGCACTGGATTTCGCCGTCGAAGGTCATGAATTCGAGATGGCTGATGATTTCGTCGCCGAACAGGGCGGCCATGCGCACGGCCTTCTCAACGTGATCGGGGCTGCCGTATTGGACCTGCAGGTAGGTAATGCTCGGTTCGACCTTCAGGGCCCTGAGCGTCGTGTGGTTCCAGGTCAGTTCGAAGGCCTCCGGCAGCCCCTTGAGGCTTTCCGCCGTATCCGCCCGGAACACGATCTCGGCCTTCTTCACCTCGCAGAAAGCGGTAAACGCGTCGAGCGCGAACGGTGCCACCATGGTGATGACCAGCGACTGGCCGTCGCGAATCCACTGCTTGTGCCGGCTGAAGTAGAGTTCGGGCGCCGGCGCGGCGACGACCGCCAGTTCCTTCAGCAGGATGCCGTGCTGATGCGCGAGCTGGTCGGCAAAGCGGGCCGCGGCGGCGAACTCATCGAAGCCGACGATGACGTCGACCCAGTCGTAGGCCGGCGCCAACGGCATCTCGACTTCGGTGATGATGCCGTTGGTGCCGTAGGCGTGCGACACCTTGTGCAGGTCGAGCCCGGTCAATTCGAGAATGCGCGGCTCGGCCTCCATGGTGACGACCCGGAGCCGCAGGATGTTGCCGAGATCGCGCAAGCCGCCCCAGCGGATCGATCCCACCCCGCCGGAGCCGCCGGCGACGAAGCCGCCGATCGTCGCCGTCTTGGTGGTCGACGGATGGAAGCGCAACTCCTGACCAGAATGGGCGCGAGTCTCCTCGTCGAGCTTGGCGACGACGACGCCCGGCTCTGCGATCACCCGGCCTGGGTAGATCGCCTTCACCTTGTTCATGCCGGCCAAGTTGAGCACGATGCCGCCCGACAGCGGCATGGCCTGGCCGTAGTTGCCGGTGCCGGTGCCGCGCGGGGTCACCGGAACGCCATGGGCGTAGGCGACCTTCAGCACCCGGATGACCTCCTCCTCGCTCGTCGGCGAGACGACGAGGTCGCCGCGCACGTCGGCGAGTTGCGCCTTCAGAACCGGCGAATACCAGTAGAAATCACGGCTCTTCTGAAGGACGAGCTGCGGGTGGTCCTCGATGGCGATGCCAACGAGTTCGGATTTGATGGCGGCATAATCAGGCATGGTGGCCTCCGGAGAGCCAGTCGAGATCTCTGTAGTCGGGAAGGGTGCGGGGTATGGCGCGGCCCTGGCGTAAGACGACGCGGTCTGACTGCGGTCGGGACAGGAACTCCGACCAGCGGCGCGCGGAGAAGAGGACGAGATCAGCTACGGTCCCTTCGGCGATCAGGCCGAGTTCGGGGCGGCCGAGGATCTCGGCCGGCGTCTTGGTCACGACCCTTGCCGCCGTATCGAGCGGATGGTCGAGGTGCAGGATCCTGACCGCCTCGCGGAACACTTCGACTGGGTCGAGGTCGCCGTAGGCATAGAAGGGGTCGCGGGTGTTGTCGGAGGCGACCGCCGTGCGCACCCCGACCGCCGAAAGTTCCTTGAACAAGGTCACGCCGCGCCAGCGCGGCGTGCGGCCCTCGTGCCGGTCCTGCAGGTACATGTTGCACATCGGCAGCGACACGACAGAGATGTCGGCCTTGGCAACGAGGTCGATGACGCGCTTGGCCGTCTCCTCGTCCTGGCGGGCGAGCGAGCAGCAGTGACCGACGGTGACGCTGCCAGCAAAGCCGTGGCGAAGCTTGGCCCTGGCGATCGATTCCAGCGTCAGGACCTCGCGGTCCTCGGTCTCGTCGACATGCAGATCGATGTCGAGCCCCGCCTCGGCTGCGGCGGTAAACAGCTGGTCGAGATGCGATTCGAGCTTGGGATGCAGGAAGGTCGCGCCGCCGAGGAGGCCGCCCGCGTCGCGCGTCACCTTCACCACGTCCTTGAAGAAGGCCTCGTCGTCCATGAAGTCGAGCGAGAACAGCGACACGGCCTGCAAGTCGATGCGGCCCTGCCATTCGGCGCGCTTGGCCTTGAACACCTCGAACGAGGTG
>JARLIT010000151.1 GCA_031291575.1 Ancalomicrobiaceae bacterium | reverse complement strand
TTCTATTGCGCGTCCGTCCGATGGGCCGCCCGCCCATCCGTCGCTGGAGCCTTTCCCAACATGCCGCACGAGGCGCTCGACGCCCTCCTCGCCCGTCTGTCGATGACGATCCCCGATGGCTGGGACCTCGGGCTCGAACGCATCACCCGCGTGCTCGATGCGCTCGGCAACCCGCATCTGAACGGACCGCCGTTCATCCATATCACCGGCACCAATGGCAAAGGCTCGACCACCGCCTATGCGCGGGCGATCCTGGAAGCCGCTGGCAAGCGGGTGCATGTGTTCACCTCGCCGCATCTCGTCCGCTTCAACGAACGCATCCGCATCGGCGCAGTGGGCGGCGGGCGGCTCGCTAGCGACGACGAGCTGGCGATCGCCATTGCCAAGGCCGAGGCGGCCAATGCCGGCGGTCCCATCACCTTCTTCGAACTGACGACGATCGCGGCCTTCCTCCTGTTCGCCGAGCATCCGGCCGACGTGACACTGATGGAAGTGGGCCTCGGCGGACGGCTCGATTCCACCAACGTCGTGCCCAACCCGGTCGCCGCCGTATTCACCCCGATCTCGATGGATCATGAGAAGTTCCTCGGCGACACGGTGGAGAAGATCGCTTTCGAGAAGGCGGGCATCCTGAAGCGCGGCACGGTCGCCGTCTCGGCGCCGCAGGTCCATCGCGTTGTGGAGGTGATCGAGCGGCAGGCAGCCCGATTGTCGGTGCCACTCCTCCTCGGCGGGCAGGACTGGATCGTCTCCGGCGAGCACGGCCGGCTCGTCTACCAGGACGAGGGCGGGCTCCTCGATCTACCGCCGCCGCGGCTGATGGGACGCCATCAGTTCGTCAACGCCGGCACGGCAATCGCCACGCTCAGGGCGACCGGTCTGGCGCCTGACGTCGAGACGATCGCCCTCGGCATGGGCAAGGTCGACTGGCCGGCGCGGATGCAGCGGCTGACTTCCGGCCCGATCGTCGATCTGGCGCCGCAGGGCGCCGAAGTCTGGCTCGACGGCGGCCACAACCCCGGCTGCGGCGAAGTGATCGCCCAGACCATCGCCGATCTCGAAGAACGCGTCGCCAGACCTCTGTTCCTGATTGCCGGCATGCTGGAGACCAAGGACCCCATCGGCTTCTTCAAGCCGTTCGCCGGTCTCACCCGGCACGTCTTCACCGTGCCCATCTCGGGGAGCCATCGCGCCCGGCCACCGTTCGATCTCGCCGACGCAGCCCGCAAGGCCGGCCTGACCGCCGAACCCAAGGGCAGCGTCACCGAGGCGCTCACCGTCATCGACAAATTGTGGCGGCTCCGGCCCGCACCGCGCATCCTCATCTGCGGCTCGCTCTATCTGGCCGGCGAGGTGCTGAAGGCCAACGGCACGCTGCCGGAGTGAACGGACGGCCGCCTCAACCCCGGACATGAGAACCGCGACCGCAGCCGGATTGGTCAGGGCTCACAGACGGTCGAGCAGGCCGTACCAGAGCATGGCGAGGACGAGGAGCGGAAAGCGGCCGGCACGTCCGCCTGGGAACGGCCGGGCAGGGATCCTGGCGAATACGTCGAAGCGCGAGGTGTCGCCGAGGATGGCCTCGGCCATGAGTTTGCCGGCGAGATTGGCAATCGCCACGCCGTGGCCGGTATAGCCCCCCGCGGCATAGAGACCGGGCCTGAGCCGGGGCATCACCGGCAGCATCGACATCGACAAGGCCAGCGTCCCACCCCAGGCGTAATCGAGCCGGACGTCCTTCAGGCCCGGGTAGACGTCGAGGAGATGCGGACGCACGAAGCCCGGCAGGTCAGGCGGATACCCGGTTCGATAGGTTTCGCCGCCGCCGAAGATCAGTCGTCCATCCCCTGTCGGCCGCCAGTAGTGCACGACGAAACGGCTGTCTGCGACCGCCTCCCGGCCAGGAATGAGGGCGTCGAGCCGGTCACCCAATGGTTCGGTGGCGATGAGGTAGTTGTTGATCGGCATGATGCGGGCCTCGAACGACGGCGCGAGGCCCGAGCCATAGCCATTGACGGCGATGATCACGTCCGAAGCCCGGATGGTGCCGCCGTCGGTCCTGACGACGCATGGCGATGCCTCGCCTATGGCAAGCACCCGCGTGCCCTCATAGATGACGACGCCGGCCTCTTCCGCTGCCCGTGCCAGCCCGAGCGCAAAGTTCAAGGGGTGCAGATGCCCGGCGGAGGCGTCGCGCCAGCCGCACACGTAGCGATCCGTGCCGATCGCCGCAGCGAGGTCGCCGCGCTCGAGCCAGGTCATGCCCTGATAGGCATAGCGCTCGGCCAGATGATCGATCTCGCGCTGCGCATGAGCGATCAACCGCCGCTTGTGGACCGTATGAATGAGCCCGTCGTGCCAGTCGCAGTCGATCGCGTGGTCGCGGATCGCGTCCTTCACTTGGCGCTTGGCTTCCTCGGCCAGTTCGAACAGGGCGCGCGCCTCCGCCTCGCCCAGCCGCGATTCGAGCGCCTCCTGGCCGAGCCGCTGGCCGGAATGCAATTGCCCGCCGTTCCGCCCCGAGGCGCCCCAGCCGATGCGCCTTGCCTCGACGACGGCGACGCTGCGCCCGTTCCTCGCCAAGTGCAGCGCGGCAGATAGCCCGGTGTAGCCGGCTCCGATGACGCAGACGTCGACGGTCCGCTCGCCCTGCAATCGCGGGCGCGGATGATCGCCGGCCGC